>JAUZQL010000219.1 GCA_030950975.1 Mariprofundaceae bacterium
TCTTGATCAGATTGGCTTAGTTTTGCGCCTGTATAAGTGATTTTAACATTTTCCCATGCTGCAATATCAACATTTTCTAAATGCTCACGTCTTCCACGCTTATTTACACCAAACAGCGCGCTACGAAGAATCGCCGATGGCGCAGCTTGATGCGCTGGCGGGCAATTGGGGAAACGTATAATGTCTGCCTTGGACTTTGAGGCTTCCCGTTTAAGACGGGACAGCCTATAGGCTGGAAAAAAAAAGCGTAATCCACTATTTTGGTTAAAACATTGTGATGATGGGATGTTTTTTCACAATGCTCTAACCTATTGAAATAATTGGTGTCCCATTTTAAAAGGGAAGCCGACTTTGATTCTTTTTCTCGCATTGCATCACGTTCAGCAAGCTCTTTTTTCACCGCTTCTGGTATTTCAAATTTGAAAGTCATGATTCATCCATTCACTCGATGCCTGTTATCATTGTTTAACTCAAGCCTTTCAACTAACCAAAGCTTTATGATGGATTGTCGAGTTACCCCTACTCGGTGTGCTTCTTCATCAAGAGAAGCTACAACCCAAGGAGGGAAATCGACATTCACCCTTTTTTGTTTTTGATAAGGTCTTTTTATTGAATCCAAATCAAGATCATCAATTATATCTTCATTATTGGCATTAAATTTTTTATCCAAGTCTTTAGCCTTCATAAATTTTCACCTCTTTTTCTCGGGATCGTCTTACTGAAATGATTCTTATGGTTTCGCCGCGATATGTAATTATCGCTGACCAATGTTTATTGGACATTTTTGCTACAACCAAGAAACGAATCTCATCTTTTGATTTTGCCTTAATCTCGATTAACTCTGAATCCAACCAAATTTTTTGGGCTTGAATAAAGTCAATTCCATGCTTTTTTAGATTCAAAGCACTTTTTTTATCATCGTATTCAAATTTAAGCATAAAATAAAATATATACCAAAACAATCCATTTGCAAAATTCAATAATCATAGCACTCGGTTAGCGTGACATTGAGTCACGCTAACCTCGAAAATAGCATATTTTGTGAAGAAAGGCGTGACATTTAGTCACCCCTATCCTCCACGTTTTTTT
>JAUZQL010000022.1 GCA_030950975.1 Mariprofundaceae bacterium
TGTTATCGGATGCTAGTGTGAGTCGTTGTACAGGCTTGTTGATGATTTTGGGTTGTGGATGAAAGACAGGTACACTGCTATCTGCTTTTAATGGCGCTTGACTTGGCGTTTGATTTACTTTGGGATTTTGTGGTTTGAACCAAATTTTATTCCCTGGATAAATTAAATCAGGGTTGGTGATGTAGAGGTTTTGTTCCCAAACATTGAGCCATTTCTGAGGTTTTTTGAAAAAATAATTGGCAATATCCCATAATGTATCACCTTTTTTAACAATATAAGGTTGAGGAATATTGGGGTTTAAGTCTGCAAGCGTTGCTTGTTCAGGCAGGCTAATGACATCAGCATGAGCAAGCCATGATGTTGACAATAATAGACTTAATACGGTGCTAAAGAAGAAGGTGCGAAACATAATGGTCATTCCTTATCAATTTGAAAGTGGTGATAGCATGGCAGTGAACGGTGGGACTCGCAAGGGTATCCTTAGGGTTTTCCACCAATTTTTGATTCAGTACCTTGCCATAAGCGCCGAATGTTTTCGTTATGGCGAACAATCATCAACAAAGCCAAACAAGCGCACAAGATAAGGCTGCTGGCATGGAGGGTTTGATGTTGAAGGCTTGCCAAGCCCCAAGCGAGTAAGGGGAGTAATAATCCAGCAATCATTGATGCTAAAGAAACATAACGGGTGAGTTTGAATAAAATAAGCCAGACAGAAAAAGACGCGATTGCCACCCAAGGTAGCCAAGGAATAAGTACACCAAACATGGTTGCGACACCTTTGCCGCCTTTGAATTTTAGGTAAATAGGAAAAATATGCCCTAGAAATGCAGCCAGTGCGACAGCATTGGTGATGCGTGGGTCATTTTGTATCGACATGGCAATCGCAACAGGTAATGCGCCTTTGGCAATATCTGCAAGTAAAGTAAAAATACCGACTTTTTTGCCACCAGTACGCATGGCATTGGTTGCACCGATATTGCCGCTGCCATGTTGTCTTGGATCTTTACCCGTCAGCCAGCGGGCAAAAAGTAAACCGAAAGGAATAGCACCTAATAAATACGCAACAAGAATAAGCAGTAGGGTAAAATCGAGAGTGAGTGTGTTTGACATGATGGTTTCCTACCTTTTGATGAAAAGATGCGTCAGCCTAGTTTAATGCTTTGGAAGTGCGGCTTCAGTTGCGCCCTGATATTTTATTCGGCGCGGCTAAAGCCCCACTTCCAGAGGAATGAACACACCGCAACGTTCATTCCTCAAATCCGATTAAAAGAGCATGGCATGATGGTATGAATAACATCAGTGAGCTAAAATTTATGATGCTTCTAGATTCTCAGGAGGCGTATCGGCAAACGTCTTGAGTTTATCCGCACGTGATGGATGGCGGAGTTTACGCAAGGCTTTGGCTTCAATTTGACGAATACGTTCACGGGTAACACCGAATTGTTTGCCAACTTCCTCTAAGGTATGGTCTGTGTTCATGCCAATGCCAAAACGCATACGCAATACTTTTTCTTCACGTGATGTGAGGTTATCGAGTATGCCCAAAGTGGCTTCTTGCAAGGCTTTTTTGATGGAAATATCCAATGGATTCTCAGCTTTGGAATCTTCAACGAAATCACTCAGTTGTGAATCTTCATCATCGCCAATCGGCGTATCCAATGAGACAGGTTCTTTCGCAACTTCAAGAATTTGTTCCACTTTTTCCAACGGCATTTCAAGTTTTTCAGCCAATTCCTCGGGTGTGGGTTCACGACCAATTTCTTGTGCGATTTGACGAGAAACACGCATGATTTTATTGATAGTTTCAATCATGTGAACGGGAATACGAATCGTACGTGCTTGATCGGCAATCGAGCGTGTGATGGCTTGGCGAATCCACCAAGTAGCATACGTTGAAAATTTGTAGCCACGTCGCCACTCAAATTTATCCACTGCCTTCATTAAGCCGATATTGCCTTCTTGAATTAAATCCAAGAAACCTAAGCCACGATTGGTGTATTTTTTGGCAATAGAAATGACCAAGCGCAAGTTTGCTTCAATCATTTCACGTTTGGCTTGACGCATTTTTGCCTCACCCATGGTGAGTTTGCGAGCGACTTCTTTTAATTCGGCGATATTTAATTCACTTTCTTGTTCAACACGATGCAAACGACGTTGATTTTCACGAATTTTAGCACCAAAAGGTTGAATCAGCTCAACCCAAGGGCGACCTGCATGTTCTTTTTCAAGAATATCCAACCAACGATCATCGGATTCATATTGGACAAAGCTTTCTAAGAATAGTTTGCGTGGCATTTTGGCTTTTAAGGCAAAATCACGGATGGTACGCTCATATTTTCTCACACGACTGACGGCATTCTTGAAGCGTTGAACCAAGGCTTCCAACTGTTTGTTTGAAAAAGGAATGGCTACAATTTCATCTAACATTTGGTGTAAAAGTTTGTGAGAAATAAGTCCTAAAGTTGCATCCTCGGGATGACGATCAGAACGTTTTTTCGCTTTTAAAAATTTATCATGAAGTTTTTTTGCCGCATCAAAATGAACCAGTGCTTTTTCTAGCTGTTCTGCTTTGGTGATGACGGTTTCTTCCATCGGTGTGCCATCAGGTGTGGCACGACGTTCTTTGATTGCCTTGGAAAGTTGCTCTGGAGACATGGCTTTTTTTTCATCTAACTCATCTTCGTCTTCAGTTTTATTGAGGCGTTTTTCATATTCTTTGATGGCAGCGGCATTGATCACTTTGTCATCAACATCAAGAATATCGCGAAAGTTCATTTCTTCGTCATTTTCAAGTGCTTCATCACGAATTTGAATCACACGCTCACCCAAAAACATGATTTCACGGAAGGTTGCAGGGCATAAGCAAATGGACTCATGCATTTGCAATTTGCCTTCTTCAATACGGCGAGCAATTTCAATTTCACCTTCACGTGTAAGCAGTTCGACAGTTCCCATTTCACGCAAATACATGCGTACAGGATCATCAATGCGTACAACCGTGCCAAGTTGAGATGTATCGGCGCGTAAAGCAGAATCTTCTTTGCGCAAGCGATCCTTACGCATGGCATATTCGCCAGTTGGTGCGCGTTCTGGATCCACGACTTCGATGTTCATTTCGGTGAATGTATTGATGACGGATTCAATACGATCTGCTGAAACTAAGCCTTCGGGCAGATGTTTATTGAGTTCTTCATAGGTGATGTAGCCAGCTTCTTTACCCTTGGCGACCAAACTTCCCAGTTCTTTAATGCGTATGGGTGGCTGTTTTGAACGTGTCATTCATTACCTCTGCGCTGATCATCCATCTCAGCGTTTATTTCTTTTTGTTCATGTTTTAGCATGGTTTCGAGCTTTTTGAGTGTTGCAATTTCTGAAAGATCATGGCTCATCGTCATTTTTTGCGCCAATAATAGGGTGCGCATATCCAGTAAAAGACTGGTGAATTCTAAGTCACTGACAGGTTCCTGAGTCATCCAGCGGGCAATATTATCGGCTATTTCGGGGCATTCCCGCTGCCATTGCCTCGCCCATGTCATACTATTGTATGCTTCGAATCCTTGTAGTGAAAAAACGTGCGTGTATATCTTATGATAGTATTCATTGTCAAGGATGAAGTCCTTTGCTTCATCGGGTAATTGCCTGATGCGTTCTGGTTTTTGTAGCAATGCAGCCAAAAAACTCTCCGATAGCATGGAAGGTAAGGCGCGTAATGTTGTCCGTACAGGGGTATGATAAACAGGCTGTTTTGCCGTAGAAACTTGCAATTGTATGGATGTTTTCTTCTCAACTTCCAATGTCCATGCTTGTTTCAGGTAGTCATCGGTCATGGTGGACAGCATTTTATCTGCTTTTTTTGCCATGCGTGCCAAGCCATCTGCACCTGAACCCGCCAAGCGTTGCAAGCCTAGTAACCAAGTATCCAAACTCGGAGCTGCTTCATGCTCTAAGCGGTGTTCAAAGGCTTCTTTACCTTCTTTTTGTACCAAACTATCAGGATCTTCACCATCAGGTAGGTATAAAAAACGTGGGCGATGTTCAGATTTTAACAACGGCAACATGCGTTCCAAAGCTCGCCATGCGGCTTGATAACCTGCTCTGTCACCATCAAAGCAAAAAATAGGGGACTCGCATAAACGAAAAATTTGACGAAGTTGGGATTCGCCAATGGCTGTGCCAAGGGGTGCAAGGGCAATGGGTAAATCAAACGCTGCGAGCGCCAAGACATCCATATAACCCTCAACAATTAACAAGCTTTTTCGTTTGCGAATATGTTCACGGTGTTCGGAATAACCATAAAGTAATTCGGATTTATGAAAATAAGGCGTTTCAGGCGAATTGAGATATTTGGCATGATCGTCTTGCATCGTGCGACCACCAAAACCAACAATATCGCCACGTCGATCACGAATCGGAAAAATTAAACGGTTTCGGAAACGATCCCCATAACCACGCTCGCCCTTGAACAACATGCCAATATGTTCCAACGCCATCAATGTGTCTTCATGGTTGCCGAAGTGTTGTGCCATAAAACCATAACCCGCAGGTGCGAAGCCGAGTTGATAATGTTGAATGATATGGTCAGGCAAACCACGTTGTTGAATGTAGTGCTGTACATGTTGGGATGTTGGCGCTTGCAGTTGTGTTTGAAAGGCTTGCGATGTTTGCGCTAAAAGTGCGAGAGCTTGTTGACGTTCAGAGGCTTTTTGTTGTTCTTCTTTGCGATTATAGTCTTGCTTGCGTGGCAGTTCCATGCCTGCTTTTTCCGCAAGGTAGGTGACGACTTCGGGAAAGGAGTAACCATCATGTTCCATGAGAAATTGAAACGCACTGCCACCTTTTCCGCAGCCAAAGCAATAAAAAAACTGTTTATCAGCAGACACGGAAAAAGAAGCACTTTTTTCATGGTGAAAAGGGCATAAGCCCATCCAATTGGAACCCGAACGTTTGAGTTCAACATGCTTGGCAACAATCTCAACAATATCGGTGCGGGATAAAACCTCATCAATAAAGGTGGGTGAGAAACGAGCCATAAAGTGTGTTTATGCGCCCTGTAAAGTTTTTTTCACCAGTGAAGATGCGATGCCCATATCAGCACGACCATCAATATTAGGGCGTAAAATAGCCATGACTTTGCCCATATCTCGCATGGATGTTGCGCCGCTTTCGGAGATGGCTTGTTGCACGGCTTGAGCCACTTCATCATCACTTAGTTGTTCAGGTAGGTAGATGTTCAAAAATTCAATTTCAGCCAATTCTTGTTCAGCCAAATCAGATCGATTGGCATCTGTATATTGTGAGGCAGCATCTTTGCGTTGTTTGATGGCTTTACCCACGACAGCCATAATATCTTCTTGTGTTAAGGGATGACCCAGCTTGATTTCAAAGTCTTTTAAAGCTGCACGTAACATGCGAATGACAGCTAATTTCACTTTATTTTTATCACGCATGGCTTGTTTCATATCATCGGTGATTTGTTGAAGCATGGAAGACTCCTGATTGTTGAGGTGTGGGAGAGGGGGGTAAATCAACAACGCCGAACACAAAGGCTCGGCGTTATTGATCAAGGGTTAAACACTTGGTTTAATCTTAATATTCGCGATTTTCACGCATGCGAACACGGCGTAAACGTTTCATCAAACGCTTACGGGCAGCTGCTTCTTTAAATTTCTTTGCAACGGAAGGCTTTTGATAGCATTCACGACGACGGCAATCAGAAATAACACCACCACGTTCCACTTGTTTACGGAAACGCTTAATTGCCAATTCAATCGGCTCTTCGGAATTTACTCGTACTCCTGGCATATCAACATCACCCCCTTGGGTACTACCCATAAAACTTGAACAATCACAGAGTGATTGCAATCCGCTTCTTGCTCTGCACGCTTGCCCACTTAAAAATAGCTAACGCTAGAAGTCTCTTAGATATGAATCAGTCTAATAGATTCCTGTGCAAAAAGGGTTGCGCATTATGAGTTTGCAACAAAACAAGTCAAATTCCCTCTCTTCCAGTGTGTTAAAGGCGGTGGCAAAAGTGGGGAGCTGGAGCATGCTTTCGCGTGTGCTGGGTTTTGTGCGGGATATTTTTATTGCACGCCTGTTGGGAGCGAGCCCTTTAGCGGATGCCTTTTTTGTAGCATTAAAGTTACCGAATTTCTTTCGTCGTATGTTTGCAGAAGGCACGTTGACGGTGGCATTGGTACCTATTTTGGCGGAAGAACGTCAAAAAAGTGAAGAAGATGCCCATGCTTATTTGAATGCTTTGGCAGGCATATTGTTGGCGGTTTTGTTATTTGTAACGGTGTTGGGTGTGTTGGGTATGCCGTGGTTATTATTGCTTTTTGCACCTGGATTTCAGGATGAACCTGAACGTTGGCAGCAAGCCTTGCACCTTGCTCGTTGGATGTTTCCTTATTTGGCGTTGATTTCTTTGGCAGCGATGTCTTGGGCAGTGTTGAATGCTTATCGTAAATTTTCAGTGGCAGCGGCAAGCCCTGCGTTACTTAATATTGCGATAATTTTTGCTGCGATTGTACTTGCACCATCGTTTCACAATCCTGCGGAAGCTTTGGCTGTGGGGGTCATCTTGGGTGGCATCTTGCAGTTGGGTATTCAATTTCCTGCTTTGAAACGTATTGGATGGATACCGAAACCGACGTGGCGACCCCGTATGCCAGCGATTGCTAAAACCATGATGTTGTTTGGCCCTGCGGTGCTAAGTATTGCGGCTGTGCAAATTAACATTTTGGTGGGAACTATTTTAGCGACTTTATTGCCTTCAGGGGCGGTTTCTTATCTATATTATGCAGATCGTATTGTGCAATTGCCCTTGGCTTTGTTTGGTATTGCGATGGGAACAGTGTTATTGCCAAGTTTATCGGAACATATCGCAAAAAAACGCTTTCTGGAAGCTCACCATGAATTGCGACAAGGCTTGCTTTGGTTACTTTGGTTGACGCTGCCTTCGATGGTCGGCTTGTTGTGGTTGGCAGAGCCGATTATTCGAACATTATTTGAATATGGTAAATTTGATGCACAAGATGCGAAAGCGACCAGTTATGCCTTGCAAGCCTATGCGGTGGGTTTGATTGCTTTTTGTTGGGCACGGGTGTTATCCATTGCATGTTATGCGGAACAAGATGCAAAAGCACCGATGCGCTATGCAGCGATTAGTGTGCTTGCAAACATCATCTTAGCGTTACTACTTATGAAGCCTTTGGGTTATGCTGGTCTAGCACTGGCAACGGCTTTGGCTTCTTTTGTGAATGTTGGACTTTTATGGCGGCGTATTCATCGTCAACACGGTGGGCTTTTTGGAATTGAATGCATCCGAGGTGTATCGCACACTATTTTGGGAACGTTGTTGATGTTCCTTGTTTTATATGGTTTTGGACAAATATGGGCATTTCCTGATGTGGGAAAACTGGCTCAATTTGTGTGGTTGTTTCTGGTCATTGTTTTGGGGGCAGGGACTTATTTTGTGAGTACATACTTGCTGGGTGGTAGAAAAGCTTTAAAGATGAGTAGGGCAAAAAAATGATGAAAGATACCTTGGTTTTTAATATTCAAACGGTTCCCGATGCAGAGGCGGCGCGTCGTTTATTAGAGCATCCTGAATGGTCTGATCAGCAGGCTCGTGATGATGTGATGGATTATTTTTTGCAAAAAAATGAAGGTAAAAGTGATTTTCCTCGGCATCCATTTCATCAAGTCGTGGTGATTAGTTATGCTTACTTGGTGGCTGAACGTGATGAGCATGGTACGCAATGGGTGCTGAAGCGTATTGCCAGTGGCGGTACATCAGAAAGCTCTGAAAAAGAGTTGCTTGAAGGTTTTTTTCATTTAATTGAAACACGCACGCCGCGTTTGGTGAGTTTTAATGGGCGTGGTTTTGCCATACCTGTTTTAAAGTATCGAGCGATGGTGCATGGTTTATCTTGCCCTAAGTGGGTTTCATCGGGGAATCGATGGGATCATTATGAGGCACGTTATTCTTCAGTATATCATGTTGATTTATTGGAAGTATTATCTGATTATGGTGCTTCCATACGTTGCTCTCTGAGTGAAATTGCTGCGGTATTTCATGTTCCACGGGTATTGAGTGAGGAAAATGCAAGGGAGTTGTTTGAATCAGGTGGGTTGTCAGTGCTTCGGGATCACTGTGAAACGGATGTTTGTTCCATACTGTTGATTTTCTTGCGTTGGCAATTGTTTCAAGGGGCTCTGAATCAAGAGACTTATGCCTATTTGATGCAAAGTATTCACAATTATTTGACGATTGAGAGTGAAGAAAAAGCACATTTTTCAAATGTTTTAGAAGCTTGGGATTAAATAGTATCGTATATACTGTGATATGTCTCACACAAGCGAAATGGTTTTTTTGTATTCTGCACATCCTTAAACATGATAATCATGCTTATTGACGTGATTGAAGGGGTAAGATGATGGCGAACTCACAAGTTGTGTGGAGTTTATTTATACGTATTTTCCACTGGATCTTGGTGATTTTATTCATCTTGGCTTATATCACTTCTTCTACAGGTGATGATGATTGGCACATGATATTGGGTTATGGCGTGACACTATTATTGATTGCACGTATTTTTTATGGTTTTTTAAGTCGTGGTTACGGAAAATTTAGTCAATTTATGTATTCGCCCATGGTCGTTTGGATGCACGTCAAGGGCATTTTTCAAGGTAGGCCCGCACATTATGAGGGGCATAGTCCAGCAGGTTCTGTGATGGTGTTTGCATTGATTGGCGGTTTGCTTTTATTGGTGACAGCAGGGTTGCTTTATCAAGCTTGGGGTGAGTATGAAGGGCCGCTTTGGTGGTTAAATGTGATGCCGAGTGATGGCTTGGCGCATCAAATGTGGCATCTACATAAATGGTTGCCTGATATTTTGATAGGGTTCATTGTATTGCATGTTTTAGGTGTCTTATTAGCTTGCATCCAACATCATGAGAATTTGGTAAAAGCCATGTTTACTGGAAAAAAATGTAAGGGGGAA
>JAUZQL010000220.1 GCA_030950975.1 Mariprofundaceae bacterium
TTTATCTCTGGCAGCATCCTCCTATGCAATGGGCGATCAGCCTATCTACCTTGCAAACATTACTGATACTGGCATTGCTCTACCCCATTCTTGAAGAGCTTGTGTTTCGTGGTTTGATTCAAACGTGGTTGCTTGAGAAAACATGGGGGCATATTTCTTGGTGGGGTGTGAGTCTTGCCAATGTTCTCACCAGCTTGTTATTTATGGGTTTGCATTTCTTTCAACATCCACCGCTCTGGGCGATAGCTGTGTTGTTACCCTCGTTGATATTTGGTTATTTTCGTGAGCATTATGCTCAAGCCACTTATCCCCTTTTACCTTCCATCAGCTTACATTGTTTTTATAATGCTGGATGGTTTTATCTTTTTGGTCTGCGTCATATATGAAAGTGCTTATGAAGACGTATATCCTCTTGGCATTATGTAGCGGCAGCATGGCTTTTGTATGGCAAAGCATACGCTTTCCTTCCAGTACACCGCAAACCTTCCCCATTCGATTTTACCAACAAATGCTGGGGGCTTGGGATGGACGTTCTTGCCCTTCCTACCCCGTCTGTTCGGTGTATGCTCGCCAAGCTTTTCAAACGCATGGCGCACTGATTGCCTCATGGTTGATGCTGGATCGTTTGATTCATGAAACAGATGATCTTCATCATCACCATACAATTGATTTTGAAGGTGAAACACGATTGGATGACCCACTTCAACGCAATGATTTTTGGATATCACAAGCCATAGGAGAATACAATGAAAAACAGCATGAAAAATAAGCAAATTCAAGCTTTACGACATAAAGAACAGGGTTTTACCTTGCTAGAAATCATGGTTGTCTTGATTATTATTGGTGTCATGGCGGCGATTGTTGCGCCTCGTTTTATTGAACGTGCGGATGAAGCCAAAGTCGATTCCACCAAAATTCAAATGAAGAATATTCAACAAGCCTTGAAACTTTATCGCTTACAAAAAGGTCATTATCCATCCTCTAATGAAGGTTTGAAAGCCCTTACATCAGCAAAGGGTGGTAAAACATACTTGGATGAGATGCCTAAAGATGCTTGGGGCAATGATTTTGTGTATTTATCCCCCGGCGTTCATGGTGACGTGGATATTTTATCTTATGGAGCGGATGGTAAATCAGGCGGTACTGATTTTGATGCCGACATTGGTAATTGGGAAAAATAATTTCAACACAAACCATGATGAACAAAGGTTTTACCCTGATTGAAATCATGTTGGTACTGGTCATCATGGCAGTCCTTACGGCAATGGTTTCGCCCAATTTTTTCGCCGCCACCCAAGGTGATGTCAAAACAGAAGCACGATTTATGCAAAAAATGCTTCGCCTAGCCAGTGAAGAAGCACAATTAACGGGAAAACCTGTGCGTTGCTCTGTGTATTCGAATCGATTGGTCTTTGAAAGTCCTGCACCCGATGGCACTTGGATGACCATGCAAGATGCTGAATTTCAGCAAGATATGCCCCGACCACCTGTTGAAATCCTAAGGGCGCAACGGGATGGTGATATTGGTTTGAATAATGCTTCGATGCAAGCGGATGAGGTGCCACCTTTAGCACGTTTGATGTTTTTAGGTGATGGCAGCCTAAGCGCAGGAAAAATAACCTTGGGTATCCCTCATCACAAGGAAACACTGACCATTGAGTTACATGCAGGCGCAGGTGGTATTCATGTGTTGAAACCATTGTGATTGAACGATGATTGTTAACACAAGTGCAGCTAAAAAAAGCCATCGTGCGCAGGGTTTTACCTTGATTGAAGTCTTGGTGGCATTAAGTATTGCATCCTTTGCATTGGTAGCATTGATGGGGCGTTTGGGTGCATCCGCTGATGTGCAACGCAGCTTATCTTTGCATGCCCTAAGCATGAATGAGGCAAGAAATTTACTCGCAAACGATCGCTTAAAACCAACGATTTCCAATAGTGAGGAACGAGGTGATGTTCAAGTGTCTGGTCTCACCATGCACTGGCGTACTTGGACTGAAAAAACGGCTTTGAATGGATTTGTGCGCCGTAATGTCGCAGTTCAGACTAAAAATGAACCTGAAATTATCTTGTTTATGTATCGGGCGTTGTAAGGCTGATGGAATTACATCAAAAAAATCCAAATATAGATGGAACTCAAGTATCCAAAGGCTTTACCTTATTGGAACTGTTAATGGCATTGGTGATTTTAGCTTTGATTATTGTCGTATGCTATACTGCGCTAGGACCTGCGGGTGAAGGA
>JAUZQL010000221.1 GCA_030950975.1 Mariprofundaceae bacterium
GCTTCGGGATATTATGAAAGATGTGGTAGAAGGGCTGGGTGGCTCGGCACTTTGTTTGGGGCACTCCGATTATTTTATTCCTGTCGATACCGAAGCCATACGTCCTGAAGATGTGACATTAGCACGGAAATGGTGCAAGGAATACACCTTGGATGCGCTTATTTCTGCGGATGGTGATGGTGATCGACCCTTAATTTCCAATGCACAAGGTGAGTGGTTACGGGGTGATATTGCGGGGATTTTATGTGCGCACTATTTGCAAGCAGAATCGATTGTTACACCTATTAGCAGCAATACTGCGGTGGAGAAATCAGCGTTTTTTAAGCATGTGGTACGCACACGTATTGGTTCTCCTTATGTGATTGAAGCGATGAATCAAGCCATGCAACAAGGCGAAACATCCGTCATGGGATATGAAGCCAATGGTGGTTTTTTGATTGCCACCGATGTTGTGTTACATGGTCAAACTTTAGCAGCACTCCCCACTCGTGATGCGATTATTGTTCCGTTAACGATTTTATTACTGGCAAAACAACAGCAACAAAGCATTCAAGATGTGTGTCAAACATTGCCCCCTCGTTTCACCAGTAGTGGACGTTTGAAAGATTTTCCGAATCATATTAGCAGTGAAAAATTACAAGCTTTGCAACACATCGATGCCGCTGAAGCCCTATTTTCTGATTATTTTGGTAAAGTGAAGCATATTGATACAACAGATGGTGTGCGCATCTCTTTTGAACATGATGAAATCGTGCATTTGCGTGCTTCAGGCAATGCACCTGAATTGCGTTGTTATAATGAAGCCGACACAGCGGCACGGGCGTTAGCGATGAATCAGCAATGTTTGGAATACTTAGAAACGTGGCGATAAGTTCTATTTGTCATCGAAGCTGCAAGGCAGCATTATCCGCGCCCTGCAAAGCACTATTTCCGCAGCCCTTAGACACTTATTGATACAAAGGAACTCATGTTTACAGGAATTATTCAAGATATTGGCTCAATTGTTCATGTCGAACAAGAAGCCGAACAAAGTCATTTTACTTTTCACACATCATTAGATATGTCAGCTTGGCAATTGGGCGACTCGATTGCTGTCGATGGTTGTTGTTTAACCATTACTGATTTTCCCAAGCCTGAACAGTGGCGAGCGACCCTTTCTTTGGAAACCTTAGCATTAACACACTTTTCATCAGCAAAACTGGCACAAAAGGTAAATATAGAACCTGCTTTGCGCGTGGGTGATGCCTTAGGTGGACATATTGTCAGTGGGCATGTGGATGGACTTGCACGGCTAAAATACATAAAAGCAATCGGTGAACATCGTGAGTTGTGCTTTGAAGTGCCGCATGATTTAGCGGCTTTTGTGGTCAAAAAAGGCTCGGTAACATTGAATGGTACAAGTTTAACCATCAATGATGTGGGTGATGTTTGGTTTACCGTCAATTTGATTCCCCACACCTTGCAACACACCAATTTAGGTGATTTGCAAGTAAGTAATTTTATAAATATTGAAATCGATATGTTGGGGCGCTATGTGGCACGGCTGTTATCATGCGGTAGCCTCAACACTGTTATCCAAACAAAGGAGACCAAATGAGTCTTGCTAGTTGTGAAGAACTGATTGAAGAATTGCGAGAAGGTCGCATGATTATTCTTGCCGATGATGAAGATCGTGAGAATGAAGGCGATTTGGTGATGGCATCTGAATGGGTAACACCTGAAGCCATTAACTTTATGGCAACGCATGGTCGTGGTTTGATTTGTTTGGCAATGGAACCAAGCCAAGCCAAACAACTGAATATCCCATTGATGGTGACCAATACCAATGCTAAATTCAAAACGAATTTTACCGTTTCCATTGAAGCTGCGGAAGGCGTGACCACAGGTATTTCAGCCTATGATCGTGCGCATACCATTCGTACAGCGATAGCTGATGATGCAAGCTCTCAAGATATTCATACACCGGGGCATGTTTTCCCTTTGATTGGGCGTGAAGGTGGTTTGTTGGTGCGTGCAGGACACACGGAAGCATCCATTGATTTGGCACGCATGGCAGGTTTGAAAGCATCGGGTGTGATTTGTGAAATCATGAATGAAGATGGCACGATGTCTCGTATGCCTGAACTCAAAGTTTTTTCCAAAAAACACAACTTGAAGGTCGGCTGTATTGCAGATGTGATTCGTTACAAACTAAAGCATGAATCCTTGGTTAAACAAGAAGTTGAAGTGCCTTTACCCACAGAATTTGGCGAATTTCGTATCGTAGGTTACACCAATCGTGTCGATGATGCGGAGCATGTGGCATTGGTCATGGGCAAGCCCAGCGCCGAAAAACCTTGTTTAGTGCGTGTTCATTCCGAATGTTTAACAGGTGATGTATTTACGTCTCGCCGTTGTGATTGTGGCTCTCAATTGCATGCTGCCATGCGCCAAGTGGCTGATGTGGGTGAAGGTGTGATTTTATATTTACGCCAAGAAGGTCGTGGCATTGGTTTATTGAATAAGCTTAAAGCCTATAAACTACAAGATGAAGGGAATGATACGGTTGAAGCCAATGAAAAATTGGGTTTCAAATCTGATTTACGCGATTACGGCATTGGTGCGCAAATATTGCGTGATTTAGGTGTTAGAAAGCTTCGTCTTCTAACAAACAATCCTAAAAAAATCATTGCACTCGATGGTTATGGTTTAGAAGTTGTCGAACGTGTGCAACTCGAAGTCACTCCCCATGCCGATAATATCGCCTATTTGCAAACCAAACGTGATAAAATGGGTCATCTTATTAAAGCAGAATCAGGAGAACCATCATGAGTTTAGATGCCCCACACTTGGCTGGAAATGTTGATGCGACAGGTATGAACATTGGCATTATTGTCAGCCGTTTTAATGAAGATATTACTGAACAACTGTTAACAGGTGCAGTCAATGCATTGATTGAACATGGGGCAAGCCAAGAGAATGTGCATGTTTTTCATGTTCCGGGAGCTTTAGAAATATCAACCATCGCATCAGCGTTATACGAAACAGAACGCTATGATGCTTTGGTCTGTTTAGGCTGCGTGATTAAGGGTGGTACAGCACATTTTGAGCATGTTTGCCGTGTGACCATGGATAGTATTGGACGTTTGGCACAAATCGGTGAAATACCTGTCAGCAATGGTGTTTTAACGGTCGATACACATGAGCAAGCAGTCGAACGTATCGGTGGCACGCATGGTCATAAAGGTGAAGAAGCTGCGCTTACCGCTGTTGAAATCGCCACTATTTTAAAAACAATTGGGGAAACATCATGAATCAAACAACGGCATCGACAGGGTCTAATCGCCATTTGGCTCGTGAATCAGCGTTGGAAGCCTTGTATGCATGGCACAGTAGTGAATGTGATAATGGTGCAATTCCCAGCTTGATTGCAGGGCGCATCGATGAAGAAGAACGCAAGCAGCAGGATGTTGAATACATGCGACTGATGGTCAATGGCGTGATTGAACAACGTGATACTTTGGATGCCAAAATTAGTAAAGTGATTAAACGCAGTTTACGCAGTGTTGCGACCTTAGAATTAAATATTTTACGTTTATCGACATGGGAAATAACAACACGGTTGGAAATTCCTTATAAAGTCATTATTAACGAAGCCTTAGAATTGGCGCGTGATTATACGGATGAGTCCGCACGCAGTTTTATCAATGGTGTCTTGGATAAACTTGCCAAACAACTTCGTGCTTCAGAAATTGATCTTAAAAAATAAGAGGCAACACCGTGAATCAATCCGAATCTTCGAACAACAAACCTCAACGTATTCTTTCAGGTATGCGCCCAACAGGACGTTTACACCTTGGGCATTACAAAGGTGTCCTTGAAAACTGGTTGCAGTTGCAAAACAGTGAACAATGTTTCTTTTTTGCGGCGGATTGGCATGCCTTGACCACCGATTATGCGAATCCTGAGGTGGTCAAAAACACCATTTGGGATATGTTGATTGATTGGTTAGCTGTTGGTATTGATCCTGAAAAAAGTACCTTATTTATTCAATCTGAAGTGCCAGAACATGCTGAATTACATTTGCTTTTTTCATTTATGACTCCGTTATCATGGTTGGAACGTGTCCCAAGCTATAAAGATCAAATTAAAGAATTACGTGAAAAAGATTTGGGAACGTATGGTTTTTTAGGTTATCCACTGCTCCAATCGGCGGATATTTTAATGTATCGCGCTGATGCCGTGCCTATCGGTGAAGATCAAGTACCACATATTGAATTAACACGCGAAATCGCTCGCCGATTTAATCATTTGTACCGCAAGGGTATTCCACCGCTCTTTCCAGAACCTCAATCATTATTGATGCCAACGTCCAAACTCCCTGGTTTGGATGGTCGTAAAATGAGTAAATCGTATGGCAACACCATTGAATTAAGTGAAACTTGGAAAACAACCGAAAAGAAAGTGAAACAAATGCTTACCGATCCTGCACGCAAATTAAGAACTGATGCAGGCACACCTGAAAAATGCCCTGTTTGGGATTTTCATCAAGTCTATTCCACAGAAGAAGAACGGACATGGGTCAAGGAAGGTTGTACAAGTGCCTCGATTGGCTGCGTGGATTGTAAAGGCTGTTTGCTCAAACATTTGGAAGAAGAATTGCAACCCATACGTGAGCGTCGGGCTGATATTGTAGCTCATCCTGATGATCTGCGTGACATCATGAAAGTGGGCAATGAAAAGGCACGTCGTGAAGCATCACGGACGATGGAAAAAGTGCGTAAGAGCTTAAAAATGGCTTATCGGGTTTAATGTTAGAAAAACAAACATGCCCCCGTTACCGTGAGATAGCGAGGGCATGTTTGAAGCTTATTGAGCTTACTTCAATGAATGTGATATAAGCCCTTAGACCTTCGGTAAACCTGAACTGCCCATCAAATAAGTATCGATGGCGTGCGCACATTGGCGACCTTCATTGATAGCCCGAACAACCAATGATTGACCACTGCGCATATCACCCGCAGAAAAGACTTTTTCAAGGCTGCTTTGATAATCGGATGTGTTCGCAGCAACATTGCCCCGAGCATCTTTTTCAACAGCCAATTCTTCAAGCATACCTTCATGGACTGGATGCAAGAATCCCATCGCAAGCAATACCAAATCTGCTTGAAGTGTAAATTCAGAGCCTTCAATTTCTTTCATATTCCAACGACCATTTTCATCTTGCGACCAATTGACACGAGCGCACTCAATCGCAGTGACATGCCCATCTTCCCCCACAAAACGTTTACTTACAATGGCAAAATCACGTTCGCAACCTTCTTCTTGGGATGTTGAAGTACGCATTTTCATCGGCCAATTGGGCCACGTCAGTAGTTTATCAACCGATTCTGAAGGCGCTGGCATGATTTCAATTTGAGTCACCGAAGCTGCACCATGACGATTCGATGTACCGATACAATCTGATCCCGTATCACCACCACCAATCACCACCACATGTTTATCTTTCGCAGAAATCCATTCGTCATCAGGAATTGTATCACCCAATACGCGCTTGGTATTTTTGCGAAGTAATTCCATCGCAAAATGAATACCATTCAAATCACGACCTTCAATGGGTAAATCACGCGGTGCTTCTGCACCACCAGTTAAAGCAACCGCATCAAACTCATCTAAAAGTGATTTTGCAGGAATATCCACACCAATATGTTGATTGACACGAAATTCAACGCCTTCCGCTTCCATTTGCGCCAAACGACGATCAATCACTGCTTTATCAAACTTAAAGTTGGGAATGCCATAACGCATCAAACCACCTGCGCGATTTTCTTTTTCAAAAACCACCACATCATGACCTGCACGCGCCAATTGTTGCGCACATGCCAAACCCGCAGGGCCTGAGCCGACCACGGCAACTTTTTTACCTGTTTTGACATCTGCGATTTCTGGGGTAACCCAACCATTTTCAAAGCCTTTTTCAATGATGGCAAGTTCAATGTTTTTGATAGTCACAGCATCGCCAATCAAGTTCACAGTACAGGCTTCTTCACAAGGCGCTGGACAAATACGCCCTGTAAATTCAGGAAAGTTATTGGTGCTATGCAATACATCCAACGCTTCGCGCCATTGATGTTTATAGACCAAATCATTCCAATCAGGAATGATATTGTGAACAGGGCAACCATTGTGACAAAATGGAATACCGCAATCCATGCAACGCGCACCTTGGGTACTCATATCTTCAGGAAGCTGATAAAATTCTTTGAAGTTTAGCACACGTTCTTCAACGGGTGCATAGCTTAGATTTTCGCGGTCAAACTCTTTAAAACCAGTCGCCTTACCCATGAGTAGACTCCTTATTTTCTACGGCTTTATTTTCAATTTCTCGTTCTGCTAAGGCACGTTTATAATCCACTGGCATCACCTTCACAAACTTGCTGAGTGAATCATTCCAGTTGTCTAAAATACGACGACCTTTGGCTGAATTGGTATAATGGACATGACGTGTAATCATTTGATGCAAGATTTTCTCATCATTTTGACTGATGCTATGGCGAATATCCACACGACCATGTGTTTCCAAATCACCACCTTGATGATCCAACGCTTCAAATGCCTTATCTTCGGACAAGACAGGCTCAAGAGCGACTTGTGCCATATTGCAAGAGTTCTCGAAATCACCCGCTTCATCAAAAACGTATGCCATGCCACCTGACATACCCGCCGCAAAGTTACGACCCGTCTTGCCTAGAATGACAATCGTACCACCCGTCATATATTCACAACCATGATCGCCGACACCTTCAACGACTGCCACTGCGCCCGAGTTGCGAACCGCAAAACGTTCGCCTGCAATGCCGTTAAAATAGGCTTCACCATCCACCGCACCAAATAAAACAGTATTACCGACAATGCTGTTTTCTTCGGCTTTAATCGGTGTTTCTTTTGGCGGACGAATACTAATGCGACCACCCGATAATCCTTTACCCACATAATCATTACCGATACCAATCAATTCAATGCTTACGCCACGCGCTAACCAAGCACCTAAGGATTGACCTGCCGTACCTTTCGCTTTAATCGCAATGCAGTCTTCTGGCAAACCAGCATGACCATATTTCTTAGCAATTTTACCCGATAACATCGTACCGAAACTACGATCCACATTGCAAATCGGCGTTTCAATGACAACAGGTGTTTTATGTTCAAGAGCAGGAGCAGCTTGTGCAATCAGTTTGTTATCAATCAAGGCATCCAAACCATGATCTTGGGCTTGGTTGTGATGCTTACTACCGTCTGTTTTGATTTGATGGAAAATAGGGGTCAAATCAATACCCTGTGATTTCCAATGACGCATCGCATCATCGGTATCTAGCATATCCACACGACCAATCATCTCATCAAAGGTTCTAAAACCCAATTCTGCCATGATTTCACGGGTTTCTTCCGCCACATACATGAAGTAGTTGACGACATCTTCAGGTTTACCCACAAACTTCTTACGCAGTTCAGGGTCTTGAGTCGCAACGCCTACAGGACAGGTGTTCAAATGACACTTGCGCATCATTACACAACCTTCTGCAATCAAAGCAATCGTACCAAACGCCACTTCATCAGCGCCAAGTAATGCAGCAATGGCAACATCACGACCCGTACGCATTTGACCATCGGCTTGCAAACGTGTGCGGCTACGCAAACGATTCAATAACAAGGTTTGTTGTGTTTCTGCCAAACCTACTTCCCAGCAACTTCCTGCATATTTAATGGACGTAATCGGTGACGCACCTGTACCACCATCATGTCCAGCAATGACGACATGGTCAGCATGCGCTTTGACCACACCCGCAGCCACCGTTCCAACACCAATTTCAGAGACTAATTTCACAGAAATATCAGCAGCCGTATTGGTATTTTTCAAATCAAAAATAAGTTGAGCTAAATCTTCAATCGAATAAATATCATGATGCGGTGGCGGTGAAATTAAACCGACTCCCGGAGTCGAGTGACGCACTTTACCAATCCGTGCATCCACTTTATGACCTGGTAATTGTCCACCTTCACCCGGTTTCGCGCCTTGTGCCATTTTAATTTGGATTTGATCCGCATTGGCAAGATATTCAGCCGTAACACCGAAACGACCCGAAGCCACTTGTTTAATCGCTGAACGCATGGAATCGCCATTGGGTAGCGGTGTAAAACGTTCGACTTCTTCACCACCTTCACCCGTGTTGGATTTACCACCCAAACGGTTCATGGCAATGGCAAGTGTGCTGTGCGCTTCGTGTGAAATCGAACCAAAAGACATCGCACCTGTGGCAAAACGTTTGACGATATTTGTTGCAGGTTCAACCTCATCAATGGAAATGGATGTAGCTTGTTTGAATTTAAACAAGCTACGCAAGGTAATCATACGATCTTTGGGGTGGTTGATATAATCAGCAAATTCTTTGTAAAGCTTATAATTATTCGTGCGAACGGCATGTTGTAATTTAGCAATGCTGTCAGGACCAAGTAAATGTTCTTCACCACGCATTCGCCAAGCATATTCACCACCATCATCAAGCGCATTTTTATGCACCATCGAATGACCATAAGCGACAGCGTGACGCATGACTGATTCTTCGGATATTTCTTTTAAGCCTGCGCCTTCAATTTGAGTTGGCGTACCTGTAAAATATTCATCGACAAATTGAGTAGAAAGTCCAAAGGCTTCAAAAATTTGTGAACCACAATACGATTGATAGGTTGAAATACCCATCTTTGACATGACTTTATGTAAGCCTTTGCCAGCCGCTTTAATAAAACGTGGCTCAACATCAGCAACATCCAAATCAGCAGGAAGTTGCCCGCAAGCATGCATATCCATCAAGGTTTCAAAAGCTAAATAGGGGTTCATTGCTTCTGCACCAAAAGCCGCCAAGGTGGCAAAATGATGAATTTCACGTGCAGAACCTGTTTCAACCACCAAACCCGTTTCAACACGCAAACCTTTGCGAATCAAATGCTGATGTACGGCTGATGTCGCCAATAAAGCAGGAATGGCAACACAGGTTTCACATACATCACGATCGGATAGAATAATGATATTGTATTGTTCTGTAACCGCTTTCTCAGCATCACGGCATAAGCGTTTGATGGCAGCCTTCATGCCTGAAGCACCCGAAGCAATGCCATAACACATAGAAAGTGTTTTTGTGCGGAAAGTACCATTCGTTGTTTTATGAATATGACGCAATTTTTCCAAATCTTGATTGCTTAAAATCGGTTGTCGTACTTCTAAGCGCAAACCGGGGGTATCATCCAAACCCAAAAGATTAGGGTTAGGACCAATCAACGAAGTCAAACTCATGACCATTTCTTCACGAATAGGATCAATCGGTGGATTGGTAACTTGTGCAAACAGTTGGCGGAAATAGTTATACAAGGGTTTGGCACGGTTGGATAAGACGGCATGGGGTGAGTCATTGCCCATCGAACCTGTCGCTTCTTGACCTGTAATGGCCATCGGTGCCATTAAAAATTTTAAATTTTCCTTAGTGTAACCAAAGGCTTGTTGTTTATTTAAGAGACTTGCATGGTCAGGTTGTTGAACCTCAACATCGAGGTCTAAATCTTCAATTTTAATTTGTGTTTTAGCCAATATTTTGGCGTAGTCACGTTCATTGGCGAGTTCATTTTTGATATTTTCATCATCAATAATTTGACCTTTTTCCAAGTCAATTAAGAACATTTTACCTGGTTGTAAACGCCATTTTTTCACAATTTTTTCTTCAGGAATATCCAATACACCCATTTCGGATGCCATGACCACCAAATCATCGTCTGTCACCAAATAACGTGCAGGGCGCAAGCCATTTCGATCCAAAGTAGCACCAATTTGACGACCGTCTGTGAAAGCCACTGCCGCAGGACCATCCCAAGGCTCCATCAATGCCGCATGATGTTCATAAAAGGCTTTGCGCTTTTTGTCCATCAAATCATTGCCAGCCCACGCTTCAGGAATCAATAACATGGCAGCATGGGTCAGTGAATAACCACCCATGACCAACAGTTCTAAAGCATTATCAAAACAAGCTGTATCCGATTGGTTTTCTGCAATAACAGGCCAAAGTTTATCCAAATCTTCGCCAAGAACCGATGATTTCATGGAATGACGACGGGCATTCATCCAGTTGATGTTGCCACGTACTGTGTTGATTTCACCATTGTGTGCCACCATGCGAAACGGATGCGCCAATTCCCAAGCAGGAAATGTATTGGTAGAAAAACGTTGATGTACCAAAGCCAAAGCCGAGGTCATGCGTGCATCGTTAAGATCTTCGTAATAGGCAGCAACTTGATGGGATAAGAACATACCTTTATAAACAATAGTGCGACTGGACATCGATGCAAAATAGAAATTAGCCGCATCATCAAGGTTTAAATCATGAATATAATTGCGTGCAGTTTTCCGTACCACATAGAGTTTACGTTCTAAGGTGTCTTGGTCTGTAATGCTTTCACCTTGACCGATAAAAATTTGGCGAATGACGGGTTCGCAAGCGATAACACTTTCAGGTAAATCAGCATGAACCGAATCCACAGGCACATCCCGCCAGCCCAAAACAGTCAGACCTTCTGTACAAACGGTTTCTTCAATTAAGGTTTCACATGTTACACGATCGGCTTGATTTTGAGGTAAAAACATCATGCCCACACCATATTCACCAGCTTTAGGTAAGGTGATATCCAAATCAGGTGCAACAGCTTGAAAAAAGTCATCAGGAATTTGAATCAGAATGCCTGCGCCATCTCCTTCACGTGAATCAGCCCCAGCTGCACCCCGATGAGTCAAACGGGTTAAAATTTCTAAACCTTGTTTCACAATGGTATGACTTTTTTTGTTTTTTATATGTGCAATAAAGCCTACGCCGCAAGCATCATGCTCATGTTGTGAATTGTATAAGCCTTGTTTGGCTGGTAATGACATTGCTAACCCCTCTAAAATGTTAATGGTATTGAAGAGATACTTCGTCGTTACCTCTGTATGGTAGATATGGTTGCATGTCATTGAACCACTCTCTAGGAGGCTTTGTAATCTCTTAATGCGCTTATGAAGGTGAAATAAATACCGAACCCACCCTACCCACGCGGAGCGGCAATCTAACGAATCACGAATAATTCTCCACTTGTTTGCAATGACTATCGTTGTTAAAAGGTTATAGTGCCGCTAAACTGATTGGTTTGAATAGTTGGTCATTCAATCATAAGCAAGGGGTACGCAATGCAAAAACTTTCACCAGAAGCATGGGCAATTCTTGAGGCACGTAGTCATGATCCGTTTGCTTATTTGGGTCGCCAAGCAAGTCCAGAAACAGGTGTGGTGGTGCGTGCATTCAAACCGAATGCTGAAAAAATATGGGTGATATCGGGTGATAAATCCATGCCGATGACACGCATTGAAGGTACAGATTTATTTGAATTAACATGGAAACAAGGTGATTTTGATAGCGTTTATCATTTTCAAATTGAAAATAAAGAAGGGCATCAGTGGAATGAAGAAGATGTCTATCGTTTTTCTCCTTTTTTAGGTGAATTGGATTTGCATTTGATAGGTGAAGGCAATCACTTTGAAAAATATAAAATACTTGGCGCACATGTGCGTGAGCATGAAGGTGTTGCTGGCGTAAGCTTTGCAGTTTGGGCTCCCAATGCTTCACGTGTTTCAGTGATTGGCAATTTTAACCATTGGGATGGGCGTGAACATGCCATGCGTTTGCGTGGAACATCAGGTATTTGGGAAATTTTTATTCCCAGTTTATGTGAATCGGAAGTGTATAAATTTGAGATTCGTACCCAATCGGGTGAGCTATTAGAAAAAACAGATCCGTATGCCCAACAAATGGAATTGCGCCCCAATACAGCCAGTGTGGTGCATAATTGTAAGACATATACATGGGGTGATGCTGACTGGATGAAAAACCGTCCGAAAAAGCAAGCCCTTGATCAAGCAATGTCTATTTATGAAGTTCATTTGGGCTCATGGCGCAAAGCAGGCAAAGATTATTTAAGTTATCGTGATTCCGCACATCAATTGGTCGAATATTGCCAGTGGATGGGTTATACACATATCGAATTGATGCCGATTACGGAATATCCATTTGATGGCTCTTGGGGTTATCAAGTGGTGGGATATTTTGCACCGACCAGTCGTTTTGGTACACCTGATGACTTCCGTTATTTTGTCGATTATTGTCATCAACATGGCATTGGCGTGTTGCTGGATTGGGTGCCTGCACATTTTCCTAAAGACAGTCATGGTTTGGCACGTTTTGATGGCACAGCACTTTATGAACATGAAGATCCACGCTTGGGCGAGCATAAAGATTGGGGCACCTATATTTTCAACTTCGGTCGCAATGAAGTACGTAACTTCTTGATTGCCTCAGCTTTATTTTGGTTGGATGAATTTCACATGGATGGTTTGCGTGTGGATGCCGTAGCTTCGATGTTGTATTTGGATTATTCGCGTGAAGATGGCGAATGGTTACCCAATAAATTTGGTGGACGTGAAAATATTGATGCCGTTGAATTTCTCAAACAGTTTAATACCTTGGTACATGAACGTCATCC
>JAUZQL010000222.1 GCA_030950975.1 Mariprofundaceae bacterium
TTGAAGCATCGCTGCATCAAGATTACCCCCTTGTTTGGGCATCAAATCCGTCGAAAGTTCACGCAATTGCGATAAAATGGTTTCCACATCGGTGGTTAAGGGCGTAACCACATGGGCTGTCCCTGCAAACACAATCAAGGCTGTTTGCCCATCGTGATGCATCCGCAATAAATCGGTCAATTTTTGTTTGGCACGTTCCAAGCGGCTAGGTTTTATATCTTGCGCATCCATCGATAAGGATAAATCCAAAGCTATCACCAAAGCGGAATCACTTTGATAAATGGGTTGTGGTATTTTTTTCCACACAGGACCTGCCAGTGCAACCGTCAAACACAAACCGACCCATGCCACCATCCACATCGACCATGCACACCCTTTCACACTGGCTGAACCGACTTGTAAATAAGAGAGTAAGGCAGGTGAACATAGTTTTTCCCATGCCCCTGAGCGTTGTTTGCCTTGCTTGATTTGATAGATTAAAAGCAATAAGGGCAATAATGCGAGCCATGCCCAAGGGCGTAAAAAATGGAATGTTCCCGATAATTGTTGAATCATGTCCATCATGGTCGCCTCACCACACATAAACTCGCCAAAAACATCGCTAAAGCCAAAGGATACATAAAGAGGGATTGAACAGGGTGGTAGCTTTCTGCTTTGCCTTTGACGGGCTCAAGTTGATTAATCACCGCATACACGTGTTTCAATTCATCGGCATTATGAGCGCGGAAATATTGTCCGCCTGTTTCTTTGGCAATCGATGTCAACATCGCTTCATCCAAATCAGCCGAAGGATTCACTGTACGTGTACCAAAAAAAGATTGCACCTCAATTGAGGATGCGCCAATGCCAATCGTATGAATCTTTAAGCCGATTTTTTTAGCTAAGGTAACACCTTCTTCTGGCGACAGTGCGCCTGCTGTGTTGACCCCATCGGTCAATAAAACAAGCACCAACTTATTCACGTCTTTGTCATCTTTAAGACGTTTGACTGCCAAAGCAATGGCATCACCAATGGCTGTTTTTTTACCTGCCAAACCAATCACCGATTCTTGCAATAGTTGATGGACAGTGGTTCGGTCAAAGGTAAGCGGGGCTTGTAAATAAGCTTGTGTTCCAAATAAAATAAGTCCAATTCGATCGCCAACACGTCGTTTAATGAAATCACCTGCGACTTGCTTTGTCATTGTTAGCCTATCGACTGGTCGACCGTGTTGTTTGAAATCTTGAATGTTCATACTGCCCGATAAATCGACGGCCAACATCACATCACGCCCACTGCGAGATACTTCCACAGCATCCCCCAACCATTGGGGACGAGCCGCAGCCAATAACAACAATATCCAAGCCAAGGTTGCGATGATTAGCCAACGTTTAGACGCAGGTTTGGTGATTCCTTGGCTTTGCGCTGCCAATCGTAAATCATCCGCAAAGGGTACATAAATACCTGATTGTGGGGTCGTGTTGATAGGTTTAGCAAAGCGATACACCAACCAAGGCAAAGGAAGTAAGACAAGCACCCAAGGCATATCAAAATTAAACATCGACCACCTCATGCAACCACAATTTGCTTAACCTCAATACATCTTGAGCAGCTTGTTGTGCATGCTCATCCAGCGTTTTCTGATAAACGGCCATGCTTAACAACGCAGCGATACCTTGCGATGAAAAACCTTCTTTGGGGCGTTCTTTGTTCCATTTACTATCCAAAAATGCCAACCATTGCGATTGAATCAAACCTTCCACCTGTTCATCTTCAAACACAGTCATGCTCACCCGCCGTAACAAAATAGAAATCGCTGCAAGCATCGTTAAAGCATCACCTGTTTGCTGAAATTGATGTTCAATGGCTTGAATTTCATCAGCAATCGTACATTTCAAAGCTTGTTTGGATTTTCTTAGATGATAACGTTTTTTCAAAGGTCGCCATGCCCAAATCATCAACAAGACAAGCAAACATCCGCATCCCAATAGCAAGTACACACCCCAAGGCAGATGCCACCAAGCTTCAGGGGCAGGCAGGTGAATATCTTTGAGTTGTTTCAACACATCTTGATTCATAGAGCCCAAAGCCTCTCACGAATAATTTGTGCGACATCATCATGCGTTTGTAAATGAATCAAGTGCATACCATATTGCTTTTGCAGGTGTTCGAGCGATTCCATCCGTTGTTGATATTGAGCATGGAGTACCCCTTGCATGGTCGCATCGGCATAACACATAAAATGCTGTTTGCCATCAAAGACGGGGAATGTGCCAGAAGCAGGAAAGTTCGCTTCAATCGCATCATAAATATGCACCAGTACCACATCATTGTGGCGTGCCAATACTGCCAAATGCCCCATACTTTCATCATCCAAACCACGAAAATCACTCAATATATACACCAAACTGCCTGTTTGACGAATATGGCGTAAACGTTGGGTCATAGCTTGCATACTTGGGGATGTTGAAGCCTCATGTTGTCCTTGCCAAGCCTTGCTCTGACAGCAGCCATGCAACAATTTCAACACACCTTTACGACCACGCGTTGGGCGAATCTCTTGATGATCATCATCCGAAAAAAGGTACGCACCCAAACGATCACCATGTGCCACACCATGCCATGCCAACAATGCCGCTGCCTTGCTTGCAATCACTGATTTTAATGCACCTTGGGTAGCAAAAAACATGGCTTTTCGATAGTCTAAACAGATTAACACAGGGCGTTCACGTTCTTCCCGAAATATTTTGGTGTGTGTTTTGCCTGTCCGTGCGGTGACTTTCCAATCAATGCTACTTAACTCATCACCTGCTTGGTAAGCTCGCACTTCTTCAAACTCCATGCCACGCCCACGCAAGCGTGATACATGTCCACCATTGAGCGGTGAACGAATATGTTTGCGACGAATGCCCAATGCCGAGACTTGTTGCTTCAAAGCAATCAATTGTGACAACGCTAAGGATGTAATCATGGATGATTCTATCGACATTAAGGCACAGCCACCTGTGCAATCAATTGCTGAATCACATCATCCGTTGTCAAGCCCATCGCTTCGGCTTCATAATTCAACATCAAACGATGGCGTAACACATCAGGTGCGATACTTTGAATATCTTCAGGGCTAACAAAATCACGCCCTGCCAACCAAGCATGTGCGCGGGCGCAACGATCCAAAGCAATGGTAGCGCGAGGGCTTGCACCGTATTGAATATGTTGAACCACACCGTGTTGAGTATGATTGGCACGCGTTGCCATAATCAAACGAACAATATAATCCTCTAAGGCATCTGCCATGTGTAAATCCAAGACCTCTTGCCTTGCTTGCATCAACAGCTTTTGCGTTAAAATAGTCGGCACATCATGGACTGTCTCTTGCCCAGCTTCTCGCCGTGATAATTGTAAAATTTTACGTTCCGATTCCGCATCAGGTGCTTCAATGCTGATATGCAACAAAAAGCGATCCAATTGTGCTTCAGGTAACGGATAAGTACCTTCTTGTTCAATCGGATTTTGTGTTGCCATGACCAAAAATAAATCAGGTAAAGGATAGCTTTTTTGTCCAACCGTGATTTGACGTTCTGCCATCGCTTCCAACAACGCCGCTTGAACTTTGGCAGGTGCGCGATTGATTTCATCAGCCAACAGCAAATGATGAAACAGAGGACCTTGTTGGAAATGAAAGCTACCATCTTGTGGTCGATAAATTTCTAAACCTGTTAAATCGGAGGGCAATAAATCAGGCGTAAATTGCACACGATGAAAATCACCTTCAATGCCTTCACTTAACACATGAATGGCACGCGTTTTTGCCAAACCCGGTGCGCCCTCCACCAATAAATGCCCATCGGCCAGCACTGCAATCAATAAACGATTGGCAAGATGCTGTTGCCCAATGATTTTTTTCTCCATGTGTGCTTGAAGGGTCTGAAATGCGGAAAAAACGATGGACATGGAAACTCCGTTTGAATGAGGTGGAATAGCAATAACCAAAGCTATAAGGCTTGCGATATTTTAATTCAAGGGGGGAATTTTTCAGTTGAACTTTGTGTTTTCATGCAAACATTCTGCGCATGATTGATGGCTCTTCTAAAATAGAACATCTGCACCCATCGCCATGCTACTGATTCATTGCCAATACAAACACTTGGGAATGGTTGCCTTATTATTATCAAGTTATGAAAGCCTGACCCTAATACTTGCACCATATATTGAACAACTTATAAGTGCATGCTAAAATTACACGTATGTTAAAAAAAGGAGTGAATATGAGAGTTGTGTCATTTACTGAAGCAAGAAATGGATTGAATCAGGTCTTGAACCAAGTTGAAGATGATGCCGACTTTACTGTTATCCATCGTCGTGATCACGCTGATGCAGTGGTGATGGGCTTGGATTATTTCAATAGCATGATGGAGACAATTCACCTTTTAGAATCGCCAGAAAATGCCAAGCGTCTCATGGAGAGTATTAAGCAGTATAAAGAGGGCAAGACCAAGGTCAGAGAGCTACTGGATGACTAAGCAGCTCGCATGGACAGATAGAGCGCGGGAAGAATATATCTGGTGGCAGGCTCAAGATCGAAAGACACTAAAGCGCATAAACAGCCTCATCAAAGACGTGAAACGGGATAGCTTTACTGGCATTGGAAAACCTGAGCCGTTAAGAGCGAGCCTGTCAGGTTTTTGGTCAAGACGAATAGACGACACTAATCGCTTAGTTTATGCCATTGATGATGATTACATTACGATCATATCTTGTCGTAAGCACTATTAGCTAAGTGATGTTACACACTTTGATGAAAAAAACATCATCCCCGAAATCTTGTATCGGGGATCTATGGTTTGAAACAAAAGACCCTATGTTTTCTCAATAATTGTCTTGCCAAGAATCAAATCTAATAAGGTATCAGCTTCAAAGGTTCGATATTCACCTGCTTGAATATTCAAAGATTGCAAGGAAAGTGCGCCAATATGCGTGCGTTGCAATGAGCTTACATGATTCCCCACTGCTCCAAACATGCGGCGAACCTGATGATAACGTCCTTCATGCAAAACAATCGTGGCTGTTTTTTCACCTGTAACTGTCAGTTCCGCAGGTAAACATGGCGTATCTTCTGAGTCCAATATCAGTGTGCCGCTGGCAAATGTTTCAGTTTCATCCCCTTTCAAGGTTTCGGAAAGGGTTACAGTATATGTTTTAGCGATATGATGTTTCGGACTGGTGATTTTATGGTTCAACTGCCCATCATCGGTCAAAATCAATAAACCTGATGTTTGTTTATCCAAACGTCCAACACTGGAAATAGCAGGTTTACGACCTAACCAACGTTCGGGAAAATCACTATAAATCAATCGCCCTTCTTCTTTACGTGAACATACAGAATCCAGCGGCTTATGATAAACAACCGTCAAACCATACGGATGATCCAAAGCTTTACCTTCCAACATGACTTCTGATGCCAACACTTTCTGCGAGCCTGATTTCGCTTTTTCACCATTCACCATCACCCAACCAGCACGAATCCAATACGCCACATCTTTGCGTGCACCGTATCCCAAATTGGATAATATTTTCTCTAAACGTTCTTTTTTTTGCATCAACTAACGCACTCCATGAATGATTTTAAAGCCATTGGCTTCGATAATAATCTGATATTCTCGCAAATGTTGAGACAACACTTGTTCATACGGTAACTGCCGATTCGCAACCATCCATAGTTGCCCACCGTGTTTTAAACTTTGGCAACCTTTGGCAACAATCGCTTGCCCCAAACTCAGGTCTCGTGTTTGTCCTGCATGAAAAGGAGGATTACATAATACCCAGTCTAAATGATTGGGTAAGGCATCAATGGTTGCGTCCAAATAATGATCATGACATTGAGCGTGCCACTTTTCAGTGTTTTTCTTGGCACACATCAAGGCTTGCCACTCAGCATCAACAAGGTGTAAATGTTGTATATCCGCATGGTGTTGCAAAATATGCACCGATAACAAACCATAACCACAACATAAATCCATACCCTCACCTGAAAGTTTAGGCAGCTGCGATAACAATAACTTGGAACCTGCATCTTCGTGATTCCAACTAAATAAACCTGCTTGAGAATATAAGCCTAAAGCTTCCACATGTTGCATATTCCCAGCTTGCAAGCATTGATTGGCTAAATCATGATTAAAATGGGGCGTTTTCCGAGCTGAAAATATCCGACATTTGGCTTTCGATGTTCCATCCGCATGACCTGCCAAGGATGCCAAAGCATGTTGATAGGATTTTGCACCATGTACATTGGCACATGCCATGATGATGCGTCCACCTTCCGTCAAGGATTGCATGGCTTTTGCCATGTAATACAGACTTTGTTGTTTGTTTTTATGTGGGAAAAACAAGGCAAGATCACTAAGACCATCAATATCATGTGTACTTTCAATTCCCAACACCTTCAGTTTATCACTTTCAGGCTTGAAGTTCTGCTGACACATCACATGGGATGTCAAAGCAGTCAACTGATTTAAAATGGTATGTGCTTGAGCATGCCAAACATGCACATTAAGCTGCTTATGACCTTGCTGACAAGCAAGCAAACCTGCTTGATATAATAAATCTATCGCTATATTGGAAGGCAAACCTACTTTTGGCACGCTTTGCGATAAAAGCAAGTTTCAATGGAACAATTTGGGATTTTACCAAAACAATCCACATAACCTTCTGCCAATTGTAATTGATGAATCAATGCAGCTTTTTTCAACTTTTTTGCGCCTTGAATTTGGTAAGGTTTAGCACGTTCCAACAATACTTTCTTGGTTAATTTATTTTTCTTAGACATGAGCGATACTCCATCTATATTTTTTAGGCAACGTAGGTATAAAGATATGATATGCAAGCATCGATTAAATGCGCTTTGCAATAAGCTGATGTGACTTACTGATATTTAACCGCCTGATAATTTTGCTTCCACGCCTTCGTTTTCAAGCAACATCAATAATTTTTGTCGATGGTCGCCTTGAATTTCAATACAAGCATCTTTGACCGCACCACCCGTACCCAATTGGGCTTTCAATTTCTTATGCAATACTTTCAATTCAAGGGGATTCAGTGATAAACCTTCAATCACACACACATGTTTTCCACCACGCCCTTTGCTTTCTCGACGAATACGCACGCCTTGTTTGGCTGGGTTTTTGATAGATTGAGCCGAAGATTTATTTGTTTTTTTTCGTTTCTTTTGAGTATTGGGCATGGCCTTGCCAATTTGCCCATCTTCACTGGAATACACCAAGCGCCGATCATTATTCATGAGACATACTCCATTACATTTTATATTGGCGTTGCAAATCACGTTTCACATCACGTTCTTTTTGATCCTGACGTTTATCGTAATTTTTCTTACCTTTTGCTAAGCCAATCTGTAATTTAGCAAAACCACGCTCATTGAAATACATTTTTAGTGGCACAAGTGTCATGCCTTTTTCTTTGAGTTTACCCACTAATTTTAGCTGTTCTTTTTTATGCATCAATAGTTGACGTGAACGTGTCGGGTCATCGGGATTGTTCAACGCAGCAGGTTTGTAAGGATTGATATGACAACCAATAAGCAGCAAATGGTCATGACGAATCAAACAATGCGCTTCTTTTAAATTCGCCTGCCCTGCACGAATGGATTTTACTTCAGGGCCTAGCAACACCAAGCCGACTTCATAGGTCTCTAAGATATGATATTCGTGCCGTGCACGACGATTGATAATAGCCATGCCCGCAATCTATCCATGCAAAGCCTGTTTGAGAATCCACAATATAATATATCAACGATGGCAGGGCAATCGCATTAAAATCATAAGCAGCAGCATGCCTAATCTAAATGTCGTATTCATTAAACTACTATATCGGGTTATCAGCTTTTACCTGAAGAAATCGCTGATATTAGGGCTTGGTTGTTGCGTCGTTTACAAGTGTTGGATTAAATTTTAAAGCCACACCATTATTGCACCAACGCTGCCCTGTGGGTTCAGGACCATCTTTAAAAACATGTCCTTGATGACCACCACAACGCACACAATGGTATTCATGTCGAGGAAGAATCATTTTAAAATCCAATTTTGTATCTACATGTCCATCAATCGGCTGAAAAAAACTGGGCCAACCCGTTCCGCTGTCAAATTTGGATGAAGATTCAAACAAAGGCAAAGCACAACCCGCACAAACATACACACCTTCGCCATATTCTTTATTCAATGGGCTGCTGAAGGCAGGTTCTGTACCTTCATGTCGCAATACATCATAAGCTTTTGGACTCAATAATGATTGCCATTGCTCATCTGAATGGGTTATTTTTTCC
>JAUZQL010000223.1 GCA_030950975.1 Mariprofundaceae bacterium
TACGCAAGATGGACCAACGCAATGTTGCTCCAATATTTTGAAAGATTTTCATGCGCCTTACGATGCACATGTGATTACCAAACTCAAAGAAGCTGGCGCGGTTTTGGTCGGTAAAACCAATATGGATGAATTCGCGATGGGTTCATCGACTGAAACATCCGCGTTTGGTGTCTGTCGTAACCCTTGGGATACAAATCGCATTCCCGGTGGTTCTTCAGGTGGTTCGGCTTCGGCAGTTGCGGCGGCGTTAACACCTGCTGCTTTGGGTACAGATACGGGTGGCTCGATTCGTCAACCTGCATCACTGACAGGTATTACTGGGATGAAACCAACGTATGGTCGTGTATCACGCCGTGGTATTATTGCGTTTGCATCCTCTTTGGATCAAGCAGGGCCGATGACACGTACCGTCAAAGATGCCGCCATGATTACCGCTGCTATTGAAGGTCATGATGCCTTAGATTCGACCACGGTTGCAGATGCACCCCAATTGGATTGGTTAAAAGCCTGTGAACAACGTGATATGAAAGGCATGAAAATTGGTATTCCCAAAGAATATTTTGTGGAAGGCATGGATGCAGACGTTCGTGCCTCTGTGGAAGAAGCCTTGAAACAATGTGAAGCTTTGGGTGCTGAATTAGTTGATATTTCTTTACCCCATACTCACCTTGCAGTGGCTGCTTATTATGTCATTGCGCCATCAGAAGCGTCTGCCAATTTATCACGTTATGACAGTGTTCGATTCGGTCATCGTTGTGATAACCCTGAAGATTTATTGGATATGTACACACGCAGCCGTGATGAAGGCTTTGGTTCGGAAGTCAAACGCCGTATTTTAACAGGTACTTTTGCGCTTTCATCTGGTTATTACGATGCGTATTATTTAAAAGCACAACAAGTCCGTACCTTGATTCAACAAGATTTCATCCAAGCATTTGAAAAAGTGGATGTGATTGCTACACCCACAAGCCCTATCACTGCCTTTAAAATTGGTGAAAAAACAGATGATCCATTGACCATGTATTTATCAGATATTGATACCATCGCAGTCAACTTGGCTGGTTTACCTGGATTATCTCAACCGTGTGGTTTTGCACAAGATTTACCCGTTGGTTTGCAATGGATTGCACCCGCTTGGCGTGAAGATGTCTTGTTAGGTGCGGCATCAGCTTATGAAGCGGCAACGGATTGGCACAAACAAGTGCCTGCGGCATTTGGAGGTGAAGTATGAGCTGGGAAGTTGTAATTGGACTGGAAGTCCATTGCCAAATCAATACCAAGACCAAAGCCTTTTGTGGTTGCTCAACCGCTTTTGGCTCTGAACCCAACACTCAAACATGTCCTGTTTGTTTGGGTATGCCTGGGCAATTACCTGTTTTAAATACAGTGGCTGTGGATAAAACGATTCTGACAGGTTTGGCGATTTCTGCCGACATCAATCTTGAATCCAAGTTTGATCGTAAAAACTATTTTTATCCTGATTTGCCTAAAGGTTATCAAATTACGCAGTTTACTGTGCCTTTGGTTGAACATGGGCATATTGATATTGTCACCAAAAGTAGCGGTGCAAAACGCATTGGTGTAACACGCATTCACATGGAAGAAGATGCAGGAAAATCCATGCATGAAGGTTTGGATGCAGTATCTCATATTGATTTGAATCGTTCGGGTGTTCCTTTGATGGAAATTGTTTCTGAACCTGATATGCGTTCTTCCGATGAAGCGATTGCTTATTTAAAAAATCTACATCAAGTCATTCGCTTTTTGGGTGTCTCAGACGCTGATATGGAAAAAGGGCAGTTCCGTTGCGATGCGAATATATCGGTGCGCCGCCCCGGTGAACCGTTTGGTACACGGACTGAAATGAAAAACATGAATTCATTTCGTTTTATCAAACAAGCGATTGATTATGAAGTGATGCGTCAAATTGAAATTATTGAAGATGGTGGCGAAGTGGTGCAAGAATCGCGTTTGTGGGATTCAGTGAAGAATGAATCACGCTCAATGCGTACCAAAGAAGAAGCCAACGATTACCGTTATTTTCCAGAACCTGATTTACCGCCCTTGCGTGTATCGCAATTGGAAGTCGATAATATCAAAGCGGGTATGCCTGAGTTACCCCATCAATTGCGTGCACGCTTTGAGGCTGAGTTTGGGCTTTCAGCTTATGATGCGGATGTGTTGACACAAACACGCGAATTATCCGATTGGTATGAAGCCTTGGTCGCAGCCCATCCTGCTGATCCCAAACGCTGTGCTAACTGGATGGCGAATGAGTTGTTGGGTCGCCTTAAAGAAATGAATAAAGACCTTGCGCATTGTCCGATTTCTGCACAAGCCTTTGCCCAGTTATTGGATCGCATGGCGGATAGCACGATTTCAGGAAAAATCGCCAAAGATGTCTTGGATGCCATGATGGAAACAGGCAAATCAGCAGATGTTATCATTGAAGAAAAAGGCTTGAAACAAGTCAGTGATTCAGGTGCGATTGATGCCATGATTCAAGCGATTATGGATGAAAACCCCAATCAATTAGCAGCCTATCGTGGTGGTAAAGAAAAGTTGTTTGGTTTCTTTGTCGGTCAAGTGATGAAAGCATCCAAAGGACAAGCCAATCCTGCGGTGGTGAATCAACGTTTGAAAGAGATGTTAAAAGCTTAATAAGGATTGTTAAAAGACACGCCATATTGAATAGTCGTTTATATGGCGTGTTTTTTTCTATCCACTCTCATTCTAGCTGAGGTTGACTTAAAGCCACCACCGCTGCTGGAATAATTAAAATATTCAACACGGGAACCAACATCAACACCATCGCTAATCCACCAAAACTTAACCAAAAAAGAGGTCTTTCTTTGAGTTGAGCTTTGCGTTGTTCGAAATTCCAATTTTGACGTGTGGCAGTGGTATCCATGAGTTCAAAACATAAAAAATGAATACTCGCATACGTCCAAATAATCATGGCTAAAATAGGGCCAAGAATAGGGATAAAGCTAAGCACAAAAGCAAGTATGCCCCACATCAAAAGAGTGGAAATAGGGCGAAGCGAATGGATGATGGCTGTGCTGCATTGTTGCCACCACGGTGCTGTATTTTCAGCTCGTTCAATGCCATAAAGATGTTCAGTGCGTACAGCAAGCGTATCCAACCAAGGTGCGACAGCGGCGGAAGCTAAAGCTGTAAAGCCAATAATCCCCGTTAAACCTGCCAATGTAATGGAGATAGCCCATATCAACCATGATAGAATAAGCCAATACCAAGCATCGCCTTCAGGTAACCAAGCTTGCATCATCACATCAAACAAGAAAAACACAGCAAACAATAATGCAATCATTAACACTGCAAGAAAAGCGACTATTTTCCATAAAACAACACGTAATGACGCTTTAGAAAGTAACAGGTAAATGCCTGATAAAAGTTTAAATGAGCCTTGAAACATAGCGTATTCCTCAAAGAAAATTGACATGGTAGGTGAAAGTTGATCGCTTCTATGGTTATGGCGTGAAATGGCAAGATTAAAGAAAATAAAAATTGCTTAATATTCACGCTTGGATTTAGAGGATGTTTTTATAGAGTATTGCCCATATTGAAAGAGGGAAAACGAGGTTTAACGATGAAAAAAACATTTTTAACATTGGCGACGAGTGCTTTATTGGTAGCGCCATTCGCCGTGAATGCACATGAACATGAAGGGCATGGTGCAGAGCATCAATCAGTAGCAGATTCAGTGATTGCAGAACAACGTGCAGCACTTGCAAAAAATACAGCGGGCAAGGGTTTTGGCCCTCAAGCACCACGAGATATTGATGCTGTTGAAGGTAACAATGGACGTGTTTTTAATGTGGCACCACCTTCTAAAGAAATGAACCTTTGTAATATTCATTTCCATAGAAATGCGGAACACAAAGCTAAAGATTTTTCTGTTTATGCAGGTAATGGTAATGGCGAAGGCTACGAAAGTGGCTATAAATATTCAGGAAAATTAAGTCGGCAAGAGCTTAAACCACTCAAACATGAAGTATGTTCTAAGCATCATGGTCATGGTGCATTGCAAGCGGGTGATACCATTGAAGTTCACTATGTGTACACCACAGCTCAAGTTAAACCCGGTCCAGGCTTAAGTTCTTGCTTAAGTAAGGATGTTATCAACAATCCTCAACTTCGTGTTGAAACACAAGTTTATGTGCTTGTGAATGATCAACACGCCTTGAATTTTAAAGATTTAACGAAAGTTGGTAAAAACAAAGCTGGATTATATCAGGCAGTAGGTATTCCGAATAACACAGGTACGCCTGTTCAATATGAAGGCTCTACAACAGGTCCAGGGTATGATGAAAAAGGTTCGCCTTACCAAGTGACTTGGAGTGTTCGCCCTCATGTTGCGAAGGTAAATATCAAGACTGTTGGCAAATGGTGTGAAGGGAATATCTTCGAAGAAAATCATGGTCATGGCGTAAGAAACTTGGTGAAGAACCCTGATTTATTGTCACATATCAATTAATCGAAGTAAGTTTGAAGATTGCTAGAAAAGCCGCCTCATTGAGGCGGCTTTTTTTGTTTAAACGTGGTATTTTACAGATTCTTCACGCACAGCTTTGAAGAATTCAATCGCATGTTCAGGTGGTACATCGGGTGTAATACCGTGTCCCAGATTAAATACATGACCATTGCCATGACCAAACTTCGCCAAAATATCTTTCACTTCAGCACGGATACGTTCTGGCTTCGCATATAACATAGTTGGATCCATATTGCCTTGCAGAGCAACACGATCGCCAATACGTCGTTTGGCTTCATCAATATCAATTGTCCAATCTAAGCCAACCACATCACAACCTGTGTCAGCAATCGCTTCCAGCCAAGCCATGCCACCCTTGGAATACAAAATAACAGGCACTTTACGACCATCATGTTCACGTGTCAGTTGTTGCACAATCCGTTGCATGTATTGCAATGAAAACTCATTGTAACAGCTAGTATTAAGAATACCGCCCCATGTATCAAAGATTTGTACCGCTTGCGCACCATTGGCAATTTGACCATTCAAATAAGCAGCTACGGAATCTGCCAATTTTTCAAGCAAGAGATGCATGGTTTCAGGTTCATTAAACATCATGGCTTTGACTTTAGAAAAATTCTTTGAACCGCCACCTTCAACCATATACGTTGCCAATGTCCAAGGTGAACCTGCAAAACCAATCAAGGGGACACGACCATTCAAATCACGGCGAATCATGCTTACGGCATCCATGACATAAGCAAGCTCTTGACTCGGATCATCCAATACAGGTAATTTTTCAACATCAGCACGGCAAGAAATAGGGTCAGAAAATTTGGGACCTTCACCTGCACCAAAGCTCAATTCCATCCCCATCGCTTCTGGTACAACCAAAATATCTGAGAATAAAATCGCAGCATCTGTTTTTATAATATCAACAGGCTGCAAAGATACCTCACTGCATAATTCAGGGGTGCGGCAAAGATTCAAAAAACCACCCGCTTTGGCACGTGTCGCACGATATTCAGCTAAATAACGACCCGATTGACGCATCATCCAAACAGGTGTGCGCTCGACATCTTGGCGCAAACATGCGCGTAAAAATAAATCATTCTGCAATTCAGTCATCTCAAATCCTTTTTAATCACAATGAACCCACAAAATCACAAAAAGGGCACAAAGTAATTTTATAAAGTTCAAACATATCAAACAACTTCTATATGCCAAATATGGGCTTCATTTGCTTTGTCATTTTGACATGTTCTGGCATCCGTTCCAGCCGATAAAAAAACACTGTGCCAACAGTGTGATATTTTGTCATAGACATATTCCATCTTATATATTATTATTCGCTAATAATATGATATAATAAATATAAAAAGGAGGCTAGATATGAAAGGAAATCTCGGAGGTATTGATCGTATCGTTCGATTACTTGCTGGTGTGGCACTGATTGCAGGAGGATTCTTAGCAGGTATCGAAGCACCTTGGAATGATGTGGCAATGGGAGCAGGAGTAGTCTTTCTTGTAACATCAATGATTAAATTTTGCCCACTTTATAAAATTTTGGGTATCAATAGTTGCCCACGTTCATAACTCATCATGCAAATCAGAACACCAAACGATTAGATTTTAAATAACGGGGTAATCATCTCGTGATAAAGGAGGAAGTATATGGCACATGTTGCAATTATAGGGGCAGGAATTGGTGGGATGCCAGCTGCTTATGAAATGAAAGCAGAACTTAAGAAGCTTGGTGGTGAGCATGAAGTCACCGTGATTTCTAATGTGGATTATTTTCACTTTACACCATCGAACCCTTGGGTAGCGATTGGCTGGCGTGATAAAGAGCAAATTAGTTTTGAATGTTCACCGTATTTGAATAAAAAAGGCATTCACTTCCTTTCTTGTGGTGTGGATGAAATTTTAGCTACTGAAAGTAAATTACGTTTGGGCAATGGTAAGTTTTTGGAATATGACTATCTGATTATTGCCAGTGGTCCACGCTTGGCGTTTGAATTGGTGGAAGGCATGGGTCCTGAAGGTCATAGCCATTCCATTTGTCATGTTGATCACGCAGTTGAAGCATACAATGCCTTTGAAGAATTTTGTAAAGATCCTGGCCCGATTGTGGTCGGTGCTGTACAAGGGGTTTCTTGTTATGGACCTGTTTATGAATACGCCTGTATTCTTGATACAGAACTACGTCGTCGCAAAATCCGTGATCAAGTGCCGATGACCTTGATTACCCCTGAACCCTATATTGGTCATTTAGGCTTGGGTGGCGTGGAAGATTCGAAAGGCTTGCTGGAATCAGAACTCCGCAAACGTGATATTAAATTTATCACCAACTGCCGAACATTGAAAGTGCATGAGCATACGATTGATTATGAAGAAGTGGATCGAAATGCCGAAGTGATTGCTTCAGGTTCGCTGGAACACAAATTTGCCATGTTGATGCCGCCATTTAGGGGTGCAGGTCCAGTGGCTGCATGTGAAAAAATTGTCAATCCTTTGGGTATGGTAAAAATCAACGCATTTCAACAAAATCCTGATGTGAAAAATATTTATGCAACGGGTGTGATTGTTGCCATTCCTCCTGTGGAAGCGTGTCCGTTGATGGTTGGAACACCTAAAACAGGCTTTATGATTGAATCGATGACGACTGCGATTGTGCATAATATTGCCCATGATATTAAAGGCGAAGCACCTGAAAAATGTGGTACTTGGGGCGCTATTTGCTTGGCAGACTTTGGAGATGCTGGTGTGGCACTGGTCGCTTATCCTCAGATTCCACCACGCAATAAGACTTGGGCAAAAGGTGGTAAATGGGTACATGTCGCCAAAGTTGGCTTTGAAAAATATTTCATGCGCAAAATGAAGACGGGTAAATCTGAACCTTGGATGGAAAAAACATTCTTGAAAAAATTGGGCATTGAACGCTTGAAATAAGTATTGAAAATCACGGAGGGAATGGTCTCTCCGTGATCTGATTTAATACATATGATATGTATGTCATGCTAGTTTTCAGATTCCTGTTTTAAACTCACCACGCTCATAAATCCATAAAGAGGTATTTTATTATGTCGGAAACATATCAAG
>JAUZQL010000224.1 GCA_030950975.1 Mariprofundaceae bacterium
TGCGGCAATGATGGGGCGAGCAACGGTTTCTAAGACTTCCTTTTCAATGGCAGATGTGACACAAGGTGCAGGTGAATAAGCACCCATACCACCTGTGTTCGGACCTAAATCACCATCAAGCAAAGCTTTATGATCTTGTGAAGATGCGAGTGGTAAAATGGTATCACCTGAAACAAGAAACAAACATGATGCTTCTTCACCGCTCAAATATTCTTCAATGACGACCTGTGAACCTGCATCGCCAAAGCGATTGCCCGAAAGCATATCACGCACAGCTTCGATGGCTTCATCGACACTTTGCGCCACAATCACACCTTTACCAGCGGCTAATCCAGATGCTTTAATGACAATCGGTGCGCCCCATTGACGAATCAATGCTTCGGCTTTATCTGGGTCGCTATGGGTTTCAAACTTTGCAGTGGGAACGCCTGCTTCATCCATCAATGCTTTTGAAAAGGATTTGCTACCTTCAAGTTTTGCAGCTTCTGCATCAGGGCCATAGACGGCAAAGCCTTCAGCTCGAAGTTGCTTGCCTAAACCTTTCACCAAGGCGACTTCAGGACCGACCACCACAAGGCGAACGTGTTCATCGCGTGCGACTTGCATCAGTCCTTCAATATCTTCTGCACCGACTGGAATGCAGCGCGCATGTTTCGCAATACCAGGGTTTCCAGGGGCGCAAATGACTTCAGAAACAGAGTCTGAATGATGTAATTTCCAACATAATGCGTGTTCGCGACCACCGCCGCCGATGACTAAAACTTTCATAAACTTTCCTTGTAATCGGTTTTTTTAAAAGATATATCCATGTCAAAAGAAGGACATGATAGAAGCTGTTTTGTTTTCGCCAAGCTTTTCATTCTCTATGAAATTAACTGATGTTACGCACTTCCAGAATAAATGAACATACAGTATGATACATCGGGCAAGGTGTAACAAAATGACACACCTTACTGTATCATGATTGACTCACCTCAATGTGCTAGCCACAGTTCGCCCATCTCTTGGGTATGTAAGCTGCATCACATACCATTCTGAGAAAAATTTATTCTTTAAACGAGGATTACACACATGAAGAAAACTCTTCTTTCTGCTGCTGCATTCGCAACCGTTGCTGTTTCTGCTGTAGCGATTGCTCCAACAACTTCTGAAGCAATTCCAGCATTTGCACGTCAAACTGGCGCTGCTTGCTTGAGCTGCCATTTCCAAACATTCCCTGCATTGAACTCTTTTGGTCGTGCATTTAAACAAGGTTCATTCACTGATGTTGGTGATCAAGCTATGGTTGAAGATGATAACCTATCCATTCCAGCTGTAATGAATGCAACCATCGTTATTCGTGGTGACATCACTAGAGCAACAGGATCAAAAGCAACCTATAACATCCCATCTGAAACACCTATTTTAGTTGCAGGTCGTGTCGGTACAAATTCTGGTTTCTTCGTTGAATTTGCCAATGGTGGTACTGGTGGATCGGTCAGTGTTGGTAACTGGCAGTTCTTGAACTCATTTGATATGGGTGATTTGAAAGTGGGTATTGGCGCACATAACTCAGGTTTCGGTGGTTCTGCTGTTTTGGAAACATCCAACGTATTTGGTCAACATTCTGGTAAATTAGGTGGTGGTAATTTATCAGCGATTAATACAGTTGGTTTTAAGCAAGGATCACTTGCGATTGCAGGCTGGGTTGGTAATGAAACCTTTGATGTACAAGCTGGTTTGATTGCTCCTTCTGCAGCACAAGCGACACCTGTTGGTGGAAACTTGGGTCAAATCATTCGTGGTCATTATTTCATGGATGTGGCTGGTTTTGATACCATGATTGGTGCTGGTCTTGTGACTGGTAATGCTAAAACTTATGGTGCTGGTTTAACTCAAAATACTGCAACTGCTGATTTTGCTATGGATCTTAAATTTGTCGATTTCCAAATGCAAGGCGACTTAAATGATGATATGTCTTTAGGTATTTATGCTGATTATGCATCTGTAGCTGATAAGGCTGCTTTAGCTACAGCTACAGCTCCTGCTACCACTAACTTCTATGGTGGTGGTAAATTCACTGGCTTCTCATTGCGTGCTGAATTGAAACCTGTTCATAACATGGGTGTTGGTGCTGGTTTCTCATATGCAAACGCAGGTGTTGGTGCTGCTGCAGTGAAAACCAATACATTCCAAGTTGCTGGATTCTATGAAGTGTATCAAAACTTTGAGTTGAACTTGATTTATAATCAAGCGAAAGCTAATACTGTTGGAGCAGTAGCTCAAAAGACTTTGACTGCTGAATTCGAAGCATTGCTATAATTGTATCACAACAAGATTATCTTCGGGTAATGTTGAAAAGGGAGCCTTTCGAGGCTCCCTTTTTTTATGCAAAAAATATCATTTCTGGAAGTGCGGCGTTAGCCGCGCCCATTGAGTAATCAAGGCACGGCTAAAGCCGTACTCCCAGGGATCAGTTACGCCTAAGTGCCGCTGTGGTAAAAGAAAAAATAACGTGTGTATGAAATCAAGCAAACACCACGCTGGTATGCCCTGCGCTATGTGTATGGTTGGTCTTCTTAAT
>JAUZQL010000225.1 GCA_030950975.1 Mariprofundaceae bacterium
CTGCTTACCTTAAAACAACCTTGTTTTCTTGTGTTGTGCAAGGGGAACACGCTCCTGATTCCATTGTAGCAGCATTCGACAAAATCCAAGCTCTGGTGCAACGCCCCGATGTGATTCTTCTGGTGCGTGGTGGTGGAAGTATGGAAGATTTGTGGTGCTTTAATGATGAACGTGTGGTTCAAGCGGTGTTTGATTGTAAAGTGCCCATTATTTCAGGGGTTGGACATGAAATTGACACGACTTTAGTGGATTATGCAGCCGATGTTCGTGCTGCCACACCCTCGAATGCTGCGGAGTTATCGTGTCCATCGCGTGATTATTTGCGTCAAACATTGCCATCAATCGCTCGCATCAAACAAATGCTTGAGCATCGTGTGTCTGGTCTACGCCAACAATGTGTGATGCAAGAACAACGTTTGAGCTATCAACACGATCGAATCATGGATCAACGACGTTATCAGCATGATCAAGTCATGGAATCACTGGTGCTGGCGATGAACGCTTCGTTAGTGAATGCTCAGCAACGATGGCAAGCATGGCAAACTCGTTTGCAAAAACATGAACCGAGCCAACAGCTTCGCGAACAAAGTCAGCGTTTGCATCAATGTCAGGTGCGTTTGTCTCAAGTGGGTGGACGAGTGATGCAACGCAGGCAAGTGTGGCAGGCGATGGTGTATCGTTTGCAACAATCAGCTCGTAAAACATATCAAATACAGTCCAATCAATGGCTTTGCATGCATGAAGCCTTAAAAGCACTCGATCCTCACCATGTGCTTCAGCGTGGTTATAGTTTGATTTATAATCAGCAAGGTCAACTGTTGACGCATGTAGAAGGCTTGAAAGAGCACGATTCATTGACGATTCATTGGGCTGATGGATATGTTGAAGCACATATTGATAACATATATTCTGGAGAAGGTGAAACAAAATGAAGTATCTACTTGCAATATTATTGACCTTGTTGAGTTATTCAGCACACGCCAAAGAATGGACTGCGGTGCAAGGTGATATCCTTGCTGTAACAGTATTTAGCCAAGCGAACATCACAGGCGTGCAGGCATTGGGTAAAAACTGGCCCGTCAAACACATTAAAACGGGTGTATGGCAAGCTTGGATAGGCATTGATTTAAAGAAAAAAGCTAAAAAATATTGGGTCATTTGGCATACGTCAAACAAGCATGACATCAAGGATTTGTTGAAGGTCAAAGCGGGTGTATTCCGAATTTCACGCATTGAAGTGCCAAAAAATATGTCTAATTTTGATGCCAAAGCTGTGCATCGTATTCGTTCTGATCAGGCTGCTATCAAAGCAAGCTATGATATAGATGTACCGATGATACCTGATTTTTCCAAAGTATATGTGCCTGTGCACGGCATCGAATCGACACCCTTTGGTGCGCAACGTTATGTGAATGGTCAAGCTCGTTCACCGCATTCAGGGATTGATATTGCGGCAGCGAAAGGGACTGCGGTGGTGGCACCCTTGGCGGGTAAAGTGCTGTTGGTTGAAAACATGTTCTTGAATGGACATGTGATGGTGATTGGGCATGGAAGTGGTTTGGTGAGTGTGTACGCTCATTTGAGCCATTTTGATGTTCAACAAGGCGAGTGGGTGAAAGCGGGTCAGAAAATCGCTGAAGTTGGCTCAACAGGACGTTCAACTGGCGCACATTTGCATTGGGGTGTTTGTTATCAGCATGCGCGAATCAACCCTGAAAGCTTGTTACGGCTTGCCAAAAGCCCTGAAAAGATAGCAGAATAGGCGGTTCACTATTTATGTGGGGGAAGCGATTTTATGTCTGAAGTAATTAAAGTGTTAGCGATTGATGATGAAGATACCGTGCAAAGTATCATGACTGTGTTTCTGACACGTTTTTTAGGTGATAAAGGTTTTAAGTCTGAAATAAAAATGCTGACAGATCCCGTGCAAGGATTGTTTGAATTAAGTACGAACGGTAGCCAGTATCAAGTTATTTTACTGGATGTGCGTTTGCCTAAACTGACGGGTGATGAAATTTATAATAGCCTGATTCATGTGAGTCCCGAATTATTAGATCGTGTGATATTTGTAACGGGCTACCCTGATGATTTAACCAATCGTTTTTCAGGGCAAACATTGAATATTCTGAGTAAACCATTTCGTTATCAAAACTTTATTGAACAAGTCAACGGTGTTCTTAAATTGGCTTAATAATTTTCATTTTCATATTTAATAACTGATATTACGCACTCTGGATGAAAAAGATGCATTATCAG
>JAUZQL010000226.1 GCA_030950975.1 Mariprofundaceae bacterium
TTTCTTTGACGAATGCCGCATTTGCATCGTTGGGGCAGCAGTTGCCAACGATGATGCGAGCGTTGTCAGGTGGCTGACGACCAAGATAAAAGTCAACAGACCGAGGACGCATCCCAGAAGCGTATTGATGATGCACGAAAAAAAGGACAAGTACCCACCAGTAAAGAGCCAGCCACTGCGATTGCATTTCTTTTAATTTCATCGCTGGCGGTGACAGGGCTTGGCGCTTGGTTGGCATCTCATATGATGAATATGATGGTGATTTATTTGTCGGGAGCGGTTCAATTGGATACGACCCCAAAGGGCATGCAACATTTATTGATGAGTGTGACATGGGATTTGGCGATGATGATTCTGCCAGTAGCAGTGCCAGTGATGTTGATTGGCATGTTGGTGGCATTTTTGGTGTCGGGTCCTGTATTTACCTTTGAAACATTGCAACCCAAGTTTGAAAAGGTAAGCCCCATGAAAGGCTTTAAACGTTTGTTTTCCACCAAATCCTTAGCCGAATTTATAAAATCGATTCTTAAACGTTTACCTAAGAGAGAGCTGGTGTTGTTGACCTTGTATTATTATGAGGAGTTGACGATGAAGGAAGTCGCAATGGTGCTCGGTTTAACAGAATCACGTATTTCCCAGTTGCATGGGCAAATGGTGGTGCGTTTGCGAGGAAGTTTAAAGTTAGATGAAGTGAAGTGAGGAGATGTAGATGATAGAAACATGGAGTAAGCTAATACCAATGAATTTACTCTCTATGGGTATAGATGTTGTACTCATCATGGTGCTGTTAGCGATGTGGGTATTTTGGTGGAAACAGGGAAAAAGAACGCAACGTGTTGAAACAGGTTTGTTGGAAGCAGCGGCTCAATTGCAGGAAGCAACAGCATTATTGGATGATGCTTTGAATCAAATTGCGTTGTTGCAACGAAAAAGTGAGTCGCAAGATCATAAAAAACAGGTGGCGGTCACAACGCCTTTAGAGGATGTACAAGACGATATTTTTGATGATGATATTCAACCGCATTTTAGTTCCAGAGCGCAGGATTTATTAGCTTCTCAAAAGGCAAACTTAGATGCTTCTTCCATGCAATCTAAAGCTCGAGTTACACCTATGAAACGAGCGGATAAGCCTGTTAACCAAGGGGTGATGGATGTGGCACAAATTTTAAGAATGCAGCGGGAAGGGGCATCATTAGAAAGTATTGCAGATACGTTGAATATGCCGTTGGCTCAGGTGAAACTGATGTTGATGTTGCAAAAAGGTACGTGATTCGTGATTAATCTTTTGGCAGCTCAGGTTTTGAGTTTGCCTACGGGGGCAAAATCAGATGTTGCCCCTAAAATACCTTGGCCAAACGGTAGTATTGTCAGTGCGAAAATGATGCCAGCGGATTCAGAAGGTTCGGTGATTTTATCGTTGGGTGCTTATCGTTTGCGTGCACAAGTTCCACCCAATACGCCGTTAGGTAATGTGTGGTTATTGTTGTTGAGCCGTGATAACCCTGCCCAATTTCGTTTGTTACATGAAGCGCATGCTGTTGCAATGTTGGCAGATATGTTGGCAAAAAAAACCGTGAAAGAACCGCAGGCAGATGGGGCGAAACGTGTTGCTTTGGCAAGCCAACAAAACTGGCAGAAATTAGATGGTGAAGTCTTACCTTTTGTGATGAATCAAAGTGCTTCTGGGCAATATGTGATGTTGCATGATCGGCAAGATGGATCAGCGCGTGGTATGGTTCATCGTAAGAACGAAGGACATGATTTTTTACTGCATGGTCGAGTAGATTTGGATGCTTTGGGTGCAGTGATGTTTTCTTTGCGTTGTATGGATGGTACTTGGAAACTCAATGTTTATGCGAATCAGGGGAAAAGTGTTGATGTATTACGTCAGGATTTTTATGAGTGGCTTCATACACAAGTAAGCCATGTTACCGATAGATCAAAAACATGTGATATTGAAGGTCAAGTGAGCTATGGATTGCCTGATGAATTTCATTTTTTAAATGATTTGAAAGGTTAGTGTCCTAATAGCGGGAGCTTGCTGCTCCTATTGCCTAATACAGATTTCTTTCATGAAAAACCCTTCATGAAAAATATTGACGAAAATAATGTTCGTGCTAGAAACCCGACTCGCAGATTGATTCTGTAGGACATTGGCAGGGCGTTGATGTTGAGAAGTTTAAAGGGGAGGGTTCAATGGGCGCGGCATATTTAGCAAACGAATATATACCCATTTTTATCTTTATTTTGATTGCTTTGGGTATGGGAGCTATGCCTCTCCTAATCACCGTATTTGTTGCGGAGCAAAAACCAGACAAAGAAAAGCTTTCGCCGTATGAATGTGGTTTTGAAGCCTTTGAAGATTCACGTATTCATTTTGATGTTCGTTTTTACCTCATTGCCATTCTTTTTGTTATTTTTGATTTGGAAACAGCGTTTTTATTTCCTTGGGCGGTAGTCTTGGATCAAATTGGCATGTTTGGTTTTGTTGAAATGATGATGTTTTTATTAATTTTATTGGTTGGATATATCTACGCCTGGAACAAGGGAGCCTTGCAATGGGAATAGAAGGACTGCTTGATAAAGGGTTTATCACCACAACAGCAGATAAATTAATCAATGGTGCGCGAGCAGGCTCGTTATGGCCAATGACCTTTGGTTTGGCATGTTGCGCTGTTGAAATGATGCATGCAGGCGCATCACGTTATGATTTGGATCGCTTTGGCATTGTTTTTCGTCCAAGCCCACGCCAATCAGATGTTATGGTGGTAGCAGGGACGTTGTGCAATAAAATGGCCCCTGCATTACGTAAAGTATATGATCAAATGTCGGAACCGCGTTGGGTGATTTCAATGGGTTCGTGTGCCAATGGCGGTGGTTATTATCACTATTCTTATTCGGTAACGCGTGGCTGTGATCGGATTGTACCTGTTGATATTTATATTCCAGGTTGCCCGCCAACTGCGGAAGCCTTGTTGTACGGCTTTATTCAATTGCAAGAAAAAATCAAACGTACCAATACAATTGCACGGTAATCCATCATGAATGAGAGAAAGCAAGAGCAACAAGATTTGCCAGAAGTGGTTGGTTTGAAAGAGCATTTAAAGGATGCGATTCTCGA
>JAUZQL010000227.1 GCA_030950975.1 Mariprofundaceae bacterium
TTTCATCGGCTACCTTGTCGCTTTTTCCTTCGTGCTCATGTGGATGAGAAGCATTTACAATATCAATGGCTGGTTTTATTTTTGCCAATAAGGGGGTAATATTTCCTAACTCCACTTTGTCGCAAGCGGCTTGCACAGCCCCGCAGGAAGTATGTCCCATCACTACAATTATTTTTGAGCCAGCTACTTTACATGCGTATTCCATTGAGCCTAGTACGTCATTATTCACAATGTTTCCAGCCACACGAACACTAAATAAATCTCCAAAACCTTGGTCAAAAACTAGTTCTACCGGTACTCTGGAATCAATGCAACTTAAAATTGCCGCAAAAGGGAATTGGCCCGCACTAGTTTGGTCTATTTGAGAATGGTAGTCACGATGCAGTTTTTTGTTTAGCATAAATCGCTCGTTTCCATCCACTAATAGTTGATGTGCCTCCTCAGGGGTTAGGTTGACTTGTTCATCTTTAGTTTTGGCACTTTCTAAATGCTTTTTATCGTCATTTTTTAGTATTTTTGCCCTATCCTTGTGCTTTCACTTAGTTTAAGTTTTATTATCAGGCACAGTTCGAGTTAGACGATTAAGTCCATTACGTTGCTTTTTTTCGTTTTAAGCATTTTTTGTGGCAGTGATCTCATAGTTGTCTGGGTTAAGTAGCAGATCCATTAAATGCGCCCAATCTTCTACAATAATCAGTCTTATCGTTGCTCTAAAGTTTTCCCATAAATGAGCTTTTGAGCCAAATGATACGCGGCAAGCTTGGTATACCCCATCGGTTAATTCAAATATTTGATGGAAGTAAAAGGCAAGTAACGTGAGTAAATACAGGTTGTAGCTTAGGTTTTTATTTCCATGACCATAATTATGCTCTATATGGTAGCCTTGGTTTTTAAGTGTGTTGAAACACTCGTTTTCAATTTTCCACCGACAACGGCCAGCCTTAGTCATATCGATGACATTGCCTTTCGTTATTTCAATATCGGTTACCCAGCTGTGGGTTTTAGTGATTTTTCCTTGGGCATTCTTGTATTGGTATTGAAACCAATTGACGTTAATGGTTTTTTCATTGCCGTTAAGTGGCACATCATTTTGCCACGTGTAAATATGACTATTGCCTTTATCATCCGTGAATGCAGTGGTCGGTAGCACGTCAAAAGCGCCAAGCCATTCAACTAAATATTTATGGTTGCCCGGTTTAGCAACAAATAAATAGTGCATATCACTCGCTACTGTCTCTTCAATCATTGGCTGGTTCGACATTAAACCATCACCGCAAATCATAAATTTTTGCCTTGGATGTGCTGCTCGTAAGTTAGCAATGAAACGTTTACTCGCATTGAGCTCACAATCTTGTTTCTTGGTGCCATCTTCATTTTTAATCGCTTCTGGCATAACGGGAATGACCTGTTTTTTGTCAGGGTGCATAATAGCGCCTTGCAAAACAGCATGACTGTAGGTCATTTCGCCTGATTTATGCTCTTTGGTTAAGCAGCTATTACAGCTGATTGAGGTGGAGCTATGAAGCTGTGTACCATCAATTGTGCACATTAATACATTGGGTAAAATAGCGTACCCCTCTAAATGTTTATGCCTTCTCATCTTTTCATAAAAATCGTTGAATATAGGCGCTAATGCTTCGCTTGGTATTTCATCCAATACATCACGCAATTGATTGTTGCTAGGAATACGTTTAACCTTAAAAATATTTCTAAGGTTATTACGTTGTTGATGTTGCTCTAAGCGCTTTTGAAAATGCAGCAAAGAAGGATCTTGAAAGTACATGCAGGCAAAAGCACTCATCAAAATATCGTGTTGGGTATAATCACATTTAAGTTGCTGTCGGGGATCGGGTATAGCAGAGAAACAGTCAGCCATTGAATTTCTAAGTGCATTAAAGTTTAGATGTTTTTTTCGTTTAAGTAGGGAAGCCAAGTGAGCACCAAAGTATTTTTGTGTTTAGTTCTTTGCTCTGATCCTAGAAATTGGAAAAAGTTCCATAAAATTAACGTTTATTTGAAAAAAGATAAAAACAGTGCGAAAAGTATGTTTTTATCTCTTCGCTAGCCCTTGTTATAGCTCAAACACGGGGTTCACCTAAAACTGCTGTAGTCAATAGCGCTTGGCGATGAGTTAACTACGAATAAACCTAAAAAATTTTCCTCCCCAAACACATCATCCATTAGCCGCCTTAGATTATGCACTTCGTTATCATCAATC
>JAUZQL010000228.1 GCA_030950975.1 Mariprofundaceae bacterium
AGAAATTTCGGTAAAGAGCAGGCTATTTGCGCAGGTTTGGATCAAGCTATCGGTGATGCTGTTATACTTTTAGATGCTGATATGCAGCACCCTCCAGAGCTTCTTCCTAATATGATTCAGCGTTGGAAAGAAGGCAGTGCAGATATTATTGAAGCGGTGAAGGTGTCACGTGGTGATGAAAGTTTTACCTCTAAACTATTTGCTCATATTTTTTATTCTTTGATGGGAAAATTATCAGGTTTTGATTTTTCTGGAGCCAGTGATTACAAGCTTTTGGATAAAAAAGTAGTGTTAGCATGGAAAGACATGGGAGAACGTAATGTTTTTTTTCGAGCTATGTCTGCATGGGTAGGCTTTGAACGAGAACAGATTACATTTGAAGTCGCTGATAGAGAGTATGGTGAAAGCAAATGGTCAACATGGGCGCTACTTGGGCTAGCTATTAAAGGAATCACAGCTTTTTCAACAGCACCCTTGCGCATTATTTCAATATCAGGCTTGTTATTTTTAGTCTTTGCAGGACTTATGGCAGGCAATACCATGTATCAATACTTTATAGGGGAAGCTGTTACAGGTTTTAGTACAGTCATTCTTTTGTTGTTGATTATATCGAGTTTAATGATGTTGGCACTTGGAATTATTGGTGAATATATTGCAAAAATTTATGAAGAGGTGAAAGGGCGACCTCGTTATATTATATCTAAAACTACTCCAAATACAGAAGATAGGTGATGCCACCAAAAAGAGTATACGTTTTAATAATGATCGATCCTTTCAATGGATCATGAGCAATAATATACACATGATGATCGTTGCTATTTAAGAAGTGAATATTTTCTTTGGATGATTGGATTTCATTGATATAGGCAGTAAGGGCAAAACCTACAAATGAAACAGAACTTTGACGAATAATCGCATCATTGCTAACTTGTTTAAGAATATCTATGGCAGCAGGTTTAAAATCTTGGCTTGCGTCTTTTTCTTTGAGAAAAGGCAGTCCCCATAAGCTAAAAGGAACTTTTAATAAAAGTACAATGGTAATCGCGATGATTGCTGCTCTTTGAACTTTAAAATCATATTGCAATAAAAAGTAAGTGAGTGCTAAAGAGCCCCATGCATAAAGAGGGACAACATGACGCATATTAGAAAAAGGCGCTAGCCAATAAGGTAAATAATTGATAATAAAAATAGCCCCAATCATACGAATGATGTTGCTATCAAGGCTCGGCTTTTGTTTTATTATGAAGTAAATAAGAACAAAGGATATCGGAGCCATACGCGCTACAAATTCAATAGGAAACATAGCTAGGTGTTTTAAGTAGTGAGGTATATCAATGCTTGTAAAACGCATGGCAATATCATGAATCAAGCTTGATGATGTGGATGCTGCGCCACTTCCATGCATAGTGGTCCAAAAAAGAGGTGCTATAATGATGCCTATAGATAACAGGATATTGATGGGGCGAAGGAAGAATATCCAGCTCTTAAATCCATAAGAAACAATGAATAAAGTGCTAAAAAAGAACGCATAGGCAGTGAGTGACTTAGTGAGAAAAGCAAGATTAATCAGTATTACTGCTAAAGCATACCAATGAATCTTCCTAAACTGGGCTGCTAACCAAAGGCATACAGTTGAAGAAAAAATAAAAAATAAAAACATGGCATCAGCATAACCAAGCCATCCATACCAAAATTGAATCTCTCCTAATGTTAAAAAAAGCAAAGTTCCAATGATTCCCGCATCTTTTTTTTGAAAAACTTTATGGGCAAAAAAACCTGCAAAAAATGCAGCACAAAGTGACGATAAAATAGAAGCGATTCTTAGGGGAAGTTCAATAGAATGAAAATTGAATAATGTTTCTAACCCACTACTGATCCATAAGAATAAAGGTGGGCGATAAAAAGCATTGATATAATCACCCGTTTGCAACATGTTTTGAAGATAAACAGCATAAACGCTTTCTTCGCCAATAAATTGAATATGTATAGGTAAAAACATAAATACCAGCGCGAGTACAATAAGCCCAAGGTATAATTGGTGAATATTTTCTTCCTTAATGGATAAGTTCATAAAATCTCCCAAGGGAATAACCTGTAAGCTGGTGTATGGTTACTTTAATAAATGAGATATACTAAAAAGAGCTGATCGAGCCAGACGAAACCGCAACGCGCGTATAACTCGCTGCCGCTGCTTCCTTCCGGACCTGACGGGGTTCACAAGCATCCACCGTGCGGAGCCCAACCCGATCAGCAACTGTAAAAAATCAAAGGTATACTCA
>JAUZQL010000229.1 GCA_030950975.1 Mariprofundaceae bacterium
ATGCGAGTGAGTACAGGTATTGATATGCCTGATACACAATGTGGTTTCAAAGCCATGACAAAACAGGCCTCGTATGCCATTTTTTCAAAACAGAAACTGGATGGGTTTAGTTTTGATGTTGAAATGTTGTTTTTAGCGCAGCAATTGCATTACAAGGTAACTGAAATCCCTGTAAAATGGGTCAATGAACCCAATTCTAAGGTTCGCATGTTGATTGATCCGCTCAAGATGTTTATGGATATTTTGCGTATTCGTAGCTTACATCGTTAACATCAACTTCGTGCGTGATACGTTTTTCATCTCAATCAACAATGAAACCACAGACTCACAAAGTAACCTTATAAATACACACTTTGATATAGTGATTATTTATTTCATCAGCCCTTACGTCGTCAATTCAATATGACAGTGATACGAGGGCATCTCCATATCCATAAGGACTTGAGGTTCTAAACCATCATTTAATAATTTTTTTCGAATGTCGGATAAATGGATACCTGCATCACGCATTTCTAAGGCAATCGCTTCAGGCATCAAATTCTCAAGATCCAAAGCACTGATTGCCGTGAGTGTGATGTTAATCTCATTTTTTCCATGTGGTTTGATGCAAATGGATAAGTGTGTTGCAGAACCTTGAACTTCTGGCTGTTTAGCAATCTCAATATCATCGGGTGTCCAAGCTTTGGCTTGTTCCCATGTGGATGTTTTTAAGGCTTGTTGAAGTAAAGGAAACCACGGAAGTTTCACCTTTAATAATATCAATTGACTCAATAAACCTTGAAAAACACGCATGACAAGAAATAAATTGGCAGGAGCGGATGAACGAAACCACCACTTATCATCGCCCAATAATAACTCAACCGATGCACTTAAATCCCAGTGTTCAATATCAAACGCACGTTCTTCGATAAACGGTCTGCATAATAATTGAATCAAGGTGGGGAGTTTGGCTTCAATATATTGCAATTTGTGTTCGTCAAAGCCCATCGCAGCAAACAGGGTTAAGAGATTGATATTCCTTTCACCGCGAGCCACAGCAATCATATTGAGCAATGCCAAACGTGGCATGTCATCGATTTGGAGCATACAACCAAAATCCAATAATGTGGTTTGAGGTTCTTTTTCATCGTAGCGAAATAACATATTACCAGGGTGAGGGTCGCCATGGACTAAACCTGCTTGAAAAAGGCTTTGAAACAGGGTTTGCATCAAGGTTCGTCCTACAAACAAGCGTTGTGGCAATCCCCATGTGGCAACATCAGAAAGCCGTACACCATCTGCCCAACTTTGAACCAAAATATTTTTACGACATAATGAAGGGTAGGTGCTTGGAACATGCAAACCTTGCACATGAACAGAACCTGAAAATAACATTTGTTGTTTCATTTCATGTAAATAATCTAGCTCTTGATGGATATTCTGATTCAATGTTTGTTTATAAGCTTGCAAATCAAAATCCCATGTTTTGACAGGTCCTCCCGCAGGTATCAAATCATATAAACGCATTTCAGCTTGCATGGCTTTGGCAATATCAGGATATTGAATTTTAATAGCCACGGTTTCATGGGCATTGAGTTTGGCACGATGAACTTGACCCAAGGATGCCGCAGCCTGACTTTCTTCAATGCTTTCCAAGATGGTGGACATAGGTTTCCCCCATGCTTTTTCCAAGACAGGCAACATCTTTTTTAGTGACCAAGGTTCAACGGATTGGGTTAAGGCTGCATATTCAGATTCATCACCCATACCCGCCAAAACTTGCCCTACTTTCATGGGTAAGCCGCGTGAGCCTGCCAAAAGTTCACTTAAGGCATGTTGGGCTTGTTGTTTCACCGCATCGTTATCGGCTTGTCGTAAAACTTTGACTGCCCAAAGGGTGCGAATAAAGCGGTAGCTTCGTTGAATTAATTGCCACATGGTCGTTCATAAACCTCGGATGCAATGCCTTCATCACGCATCGCTTGATAAAGAGTGGGGTGTTGAAATTTGAGTGTTACATCGACCAAAGCTTGCATCGCATAGCTTTCATTGACCATCAAATCACCTTGTTCTACCGCTAAATATTCGGCACGTTCCGTACTTTGTTGGCGAGCTTTGTCACGAAAATCAAGCGGCACAATGCGTAAAATACGTTGAACGTGTTGCATGGTTTGTTCATCCCACGGCAATGATGTGGGTAAATCAGGGAGTTCATTCAAATCATCTTCGGTGAGCATTTGAGATAGAATCAAGCTGATACCACAATCACTGATCAAGCGTTGTTCTAAACGGCGTGGGTGTTTTTCAATATCACTCACAGCATGAACGGCAGCATGTTTTAATAAGGCTTGGCTATCGTGTTCAAGGTGATTGCATTGTATTTCAAGGCTCGCTTGTGGCTGTTCTGAAGCATGAATCAATAAACTTACCGTACCATTTTCAGCCAACCAGCCTTGACCATCTTTATATTGGGTTCGGAAACCTAAGCACTCAGCAAGAAAACTGGCGCTTTGTTTAGGGTCGGGGACAAAAATATGACTCGCAATGGCAAAATACATGAGCAATGAACCTCAAAATAATAGTGTTCGGCGAAAGATGATGCATTGATACGATGATGGCTATCATCGCTTGTTTGTACCTTAAAAGCCGACACTCTAGCATAGCGCGCTATGCGTTTATCCAAAGAGTTTAGAGAACAGTTTTCCCAACAAGAAATGCGTACCCACGGGCGCAAAAATGGTTTTGTGACGGATGGTCAAGAAAAGCGTTTGCTTCAATGGCTTCCTAAAATTGGCTTACCCAAAGGTAAAACCTTGAATGATGCAAATATTCCAGAACAATCCCCCATTGTGATGGAAATTGGCTTTGGTAATGGCGATTTTTTGGTTCATACCGCACAAAACCACTCCGATTGGACATTGATTGGTGTTGAGATTTATTTACCGGGTGTAGCAAAAGCTGTGGGGCGTTTGGACGATGCAGGTTTGATTGAGCAAACACGAATCACACAATTACCCGCTCAATATGTTTTGGAACACCAAGTACAAAGTGAACAATTGGCAGGCATTATTGTCAATCACCCTGACCCATGGCCCAAAGCCAAACATCATAAACGGCGTATTATTCAAAAAGATATGGCTCGTTTAATGGTCAGTCGTTTGCAAGTCGGTGGTTTTATTCAGTTGGCATCGGATATTGAGGAACTGGCCGAATGGATGCGTGATATTCTTGATAACACCCAAGGGCTACGCAATGTGGCAGGAAAAGGTGCCTATGTTCAACGTGAAGATGATCGTATTTTCACCAAGTTTGAACAACGTGGTCTCAATGCTGGGCGTAGCAGTCAGTTTCTACATTATGTGAAAGAGAGTGATGATATTTAAAGCAACTATCCGACATGAGTCTTAGCTTGATTTAACGATTTTTGCCCGGAAAAAACCATCATGATGTAAGCTTGGATAAAGCCGCTTTTGCTCAACAATGTTAAATCCTTCGATGACCTGTTCATTTTCTTGAGGATGAATCGAACACACCGCATACATCAACGTGCCGCCAACTTTTAAGACACGAAAGGCTTCTTGAAGCATGCTTTTTTGATGTTGGGCAAGTGTGGCGATGTGTTGTTGATGGTGAAGAAACTTTGCATCAGGGTGACGGCGTAAAATACCTGATGCAGAGCATGGTGCATCGAGCATGATGGCATCGACACTTTCATTTGGGATGGGTAAATGACAGGCATTCGCTTGCAATATGGTAACATGATTGATTTGCAAACGTTTTAGATTGGCTTGTAAACGAGGTAAGCGTTTGGCATTGAGTTCAACCGCCATGATATGGGATGTCGGAAAACGATGCGCTAATAAGGCGGCTTTACCACCGGGTGCGGAACATATATCCAAAATCAGCCCCTCTTGAGGTACATCCAATGCCATGACGGCATCTTGTGCGGCCTGATCCATGACTTGAAACGCACCGTCATCAAATTCTGGGAGCGATGGAACACATGTTCCTGTCGGTAGAAGGACAGCATAGGGTGAAAGCTCACCTATTTCAGGGCTTAATCCTTGTTGTTGGCTCTTTTGCATCCATGTTTCACGATGTCCAAATACAGCCAGCGATAAATCAGCTTGATGTTGCAAATATTTACAAAAATCTTGAGTGATTTCAGCCCCCCAAGCATCTCGCCATAGGGCATACATCCATTGAGGAAGTTCAGCACGTTGATGGGGTTTGAGTTTTTTAGGTACATCATGTTGGGTGATTTTTCTTAAGACTGCATTGACCATACCTGCGGCTTTGGGTTGAAAATATTTGATTGCATCAACGCACTCTGAAACAGCCGCATGGCTCGGAATACGCATGTGTCGAAGTTGATACGTTCCGATAAATAAACACATCCGCGCTTCAGTATCAGGTTTTTGTTTGAGAAAACGTGAAAAATCGGCTTCGAGTGAGAAAAAACGACGCAAGACACCAAGCACCAATTCATGCAAAAAGGCTTTATCCCGAGTATCCAAACCGATGGCACGTTTTTCAATAGCCATGTCATATTTTTTTTGATATTCAAAAATATCCACCAAGACTTGAATGGCACGATGTCGAACGGATATAGGTAGATTGTTTGTATCGTTAATCATGGGGCT
>JAUZQL010000023.1 GCA_030950975.1 Mariprofundaceae bacterium
ATCACAAAAAGCACAGGTTCTTGTACAGACACGACCCAAAATCATAAAGGTCGCAGAACCTTGTTTCCAGCAACTACCAATATTGGGGCAGGATGCTTCTTCACAGACAGTATTTAACTTTAAATCACGCATCATTTGGGCAATTTTTTTGTATTCAGGCGACATGGGCGCACGGACTTTTAGCCATGCGGGTTTACCTGTCATGGGCAAACCTTCAGATTCAACTTGGATAGGGATAATTTTACGACTCATGGTGCGAAGTATATCCATCATCATCGCTGCTATGAAGCATCCATAGCCTATGGCAAGCTTTTGAGCTTGATGGTACGTTCATGGTCGAATCAGTACATACCCGTTTGAAACGTTAGTTTTATGCTGCGAACGCTACCTTTATTTGGAGTTATTATGTCATTATCACAACCATCCATTGGCACACCTTTATCCGCCACCGCGACCCGTGTTTTAGGCTTGGGTTCAGGTGAATTGGGCAAAGAAGTGGCGCTTGAATTACAAGGTTTGGGTGTGGAAATCATTGCGGAAGCAAAAGCGAAGCGTGTGGGTGAAAGTATCGAGATAACATTATAAGCCCAATGGAACTTTCCCTTTTGTTCTGCATTCCTTTAGGGGCGTGTGTTGGTTTAATAGCAGGTTTGTTTGGTTTGGGTGGTGGTGCTGTCATGGTGCCAAGCCTGACCTTGCTGTTTTTATGGCAAAGTATGAATGCCAATGATGCGGTTCATATCGCATTGGGTACATCGATGGCATCCATTGTCATGACATCATGGCTAAGTATGCGTCAACACCATGCGAAGGGTGGTGTGCGATGGGATATTTGGTGTCAATTATTACCGGGTGTGGTCTGTGGCATATTTCTAGGCACGTTTTTGGTGGTTCATTTGGATGGGCGCTATCTTAGTTGGATGTTTGCATGTTTTATGGCGTATGTGTCATGGAATATGTTTTTTAGCATTCGCTTTGAAGGGCAGCAGCATACATTGAAACGATGGCATTTACTCATTGTGGGAAGTGGTATTGGTAGTATATCAGCCTTGCTTGCCATTGGTGGTGGTACGATGAGCGTGCCTTTTTTGAGGTGGCAAGGTGTGACTATGCGGCAAGCAATCGGCACATCAGCAGCCTTAGGTGTGCCTATTTCATGTTTAGGGACATTCATGTATATGATTTTTTCAAAAAATAGCTCGGAAACAATGGGCTTGTGGGGCTTGGTCAATATACCGATGGTGCTGATTATATCAGGCGTGAGTCGATGGACAGTGGCTTATGGCGTGGCTTGGTCACATCGCCTTGATGAACAGCGATTAAAGCGCCTGTTTGCAGTGTTGTTGATGGTGCTAAGTTTGAATATGATTTATGTTTCTAGCGGATAAACCCCACAACTGCTCACTATGTATGCTTGAACAGTTGCGGGATTTTCTAAGGGTTCGTTTGTGTTATAACGCAGTCGTTTAAAGACCTTGATGGATATAAAGGCCGCGTGCAATATCGCCAATACTCACCATACCAACAAGTTTGCCATTTTCGGTGACGGGCATACGACGTAAGTTTTTGACACCCATAAAGGAAGCCGCTTTCAAAACAGCGCAATCAGCGTCAATACTTAATGGATTTTCTGTCATGACTTCTTTGACTTTCATGCACAGTACTTTCTTATAATTTTCTTCCATCGTTTCAAAATCACGCGCATGGACAGCATCATGCACATATTCGCCAAAATTAGGGTAAAGCGGAAGCATGGTATCTCGAATGGTTACAATACCGATGAGATTTTGTTGATCATCTACCGCTGGAATAGAGCCACAGTGTCGCATGACCATTTTTTCAGTAATTTGGCGTAAACTATCATTTTCATTACATGTAAGAGGTGTGTGTGTCATGACATCAGAAACTTTCATCGCGAATATCCTTCTTCATTATTTTAATATGAGCTACAAAGATTAGGAATGTATTAGATTGCTAACCCATAGCGTACTGTGCAGGAATAGCCCATAAAAGAAAGGAAATAAGTGATGAAACTAAGGGAAAGGTTGTCGTTTCATTTGGAACCATTGTGATAAATCAATGGCTTCAGTGGTTAATAAATTTCCTCGCAAACCTTGATCAACCATTGATGACAGTAAGGTAAAATGTGATGAGCGACTTGAGATATGGGATAAGTTTTCTTGAGCTTGCGGCAAGTTTTTACTTGCTTGTTGTAACAAAGATTTGGCTTTTTTTAGATTCTTGTGAACACCTCGCCCCTGAAGATACATATAGGCTAAAGCATTTTGAGCAGGGGCATAATCATGTTGTGCAGCTCGTTGATACCAGTATACGGCAAGCTTATCATTTTGAGCGATACCCCTGCCACTGCGGTACATATTGGCTAAATCAAATTGGGCGATAGCATCGTTTTGTTGAGCGGCTTGTTGATACCAATAGTGAGCACGTTGAAAATTCATATTGACCGTAGATTCAATGTGAGCAAGCATAGTTTGACTCTTGGCATCGCCTTTTTTGGCTAAGGATGTGAGGAGTTCTATGGCATGATCAATATCCAGAGAAAGACCATCGTCGCCCTGATATTCTAACATCGCAAGGTTATAAGTAGCATCGATATGACCATGTTTGATGGCACGTTGATAATACTCCATCGCTTTTGGAATATCTTGATGCACACCTTGACCTTTCGCATAAAAAAGCCCTAAAACAAAAGAAGCACGGTCATTACCATTGCGTTCAGCCTGTTCTAGCCAATAGACTGCTTTATCATCATGGACGTAACCAGTGAGACCCCGTGTTTCCATAATCGCAAGATTGAACTGGGCTTGAGGATCAACATCTTGAACGTTTTCAAAATAGTGTCGGGCTTGCTTCATATCTGCTGCCACACCACGCCCCAATGCATACATGACACCTAAATAATTACTTGCGGCGACATCTCCCAAATCACTGGCGCGTTTAAACCATTGGAACGCAGCGGTATCATTGATGTCGCCGTTTAAACCTTCCGCTTCGATAATACCTAAGTTTCGTGTGGCACTGACGTTCCCTTCTTGTGCTGCACTTTTTAAGATTTCCATGCCCTGTTGGGTATCTTGAGTGGTTCCTAAGCCTAAAACCATCAGGCATCCTAAGGCTGATTTAGCTTGGCTACTGCCAGCTTGACTGGCGACTTGATACCAATGAAATGCCTGCTTTATATCTTTGGCAACGCCTTCACCCTTTAAAAGCATGGATGCAATGCTTTCGCTCGCTTGAATATGGTGATGTTGGGCGGCTTTTAACATCCATTGGTATGCTTTTTTTGAATTCTTTTTGCTCATCGTGCCTTGGCGATAGATGTTCGCTAAGAGGTACATCGATTGAAGTTCACCATGTTGCGCTTGTTCTTTGATATGCGATAGAACAGATGTCTGGAGCGGAAGTAACTGTTTTAGATGTTGATGTTGTGCTTTTAATAGCCAAGTCAGTGCTTTTTCACTGTCTTTTGGTGTATTGCGTGCATCATAAAGTTTGATTAAGTGAAGGATGGCGTGGCTCATGCCTTGTTTGGCAGCCTCATCAAACCAATGTTCATACATGTTATTTTTATGTTCTTTTTCTAAAAGCAAACCCAATTGGTATTGGGCTTTGGCAAAATCTTGTTGTGCAGCTCGAACCAACCACGATTTTGCTTGCTGTAAATCCCCATCGGCAATTTGTTGATGGATATACATCATGGCTAAAGCATATTGAGCTTCCGCTTTGCCTTGAGTCGCAGCACTTTGATACCAATGTGCGGCATCATCATAACGTCCATCTTCAAAGGCAGATTGACCCAAAGAAAAAGATTTGGGATCATAAAAATTGGTTGCTGAACTTGAAATTTCCCATATCAATGCACCGCCTAAAGCCAAGATGATAAGCAATCCTGCGATGACAATCTGCCCACCTGTGAGTTCTTTTTTTAAGATGCTAGATGCTTCGATGTTATCGCTTGCGTCATTCATATGGATTTATAATATGGATTCATGTCTCACCTTTCTTCTTTTTCCAGTAAACCCCAGTACATCATAGGTATCATGTCTGGTACATCGTGTGATGGGATTGACATTGCAATCATGGATGTCAGTTGTTTGAAATTGGCTTACTTTGCAACACAGCCGTTACCTCGTGAATTTCGTGAATCCATTATTCGTCTTGCCAGCCCAAGTTTTGATGAAATTGACACACTTGGCAATCTTGATCGAGCTTTGGGGGTAGTATTTGCCCAAGCTGTACTGCAAACACTCGAAGAATCAAGTATTCCTAAAAGTAGAGTACTTGCTATTGGAAGTCACGGTCAAACGATTCGTCATCGACCCAATAACGTGCATGGTGATTATCCGTTTACCTTGCAAATTGCGTGTGCTGCCACCCTCTCAGAGATGACACATTTGACAGTGGTCTCGGATTTTCGTCGCCGAGATATGGCAGCTTTGGGGCAAGGCGCACCACTCGTTCCTTTTGCACACCAACAGCTTTTTTCGCTTGTGCAACAAAAAACAACGGCCATTGTCAATATTGGTGGTGTGGCAAATATCACCCTATTTTATGCCGATGGACGGGTACAAGGCTTTGATACTGGACCGGGAAATATGATTATGGATGCGTTAATCTTGCAGTGGAGTGATGGGCGACATGGCTATGATCAAGATGGACACTTAGCAAGTAGCGGCGTTGTTTGTCAAAGCTTATTGGATAGTTTATTAGAACATCCTTTTTTACAACAAAAACCGCCCAAATCCACAGGACGTGAAGATTTTGGTGAAGCGATTGTTGATCAAATCATGGTATGGGAAGGTCTTTCGGATGCTGACCGCATGGCGACAGCCTGCGCTTTTACAGCACAAAGCATTGCGATGAGCATCAGCTTGTTGGATGAACGCCCTGAACAATGGTTTGTTTGTGGTGGTGGGGCATTCAATGGGTGTTTATTGGCGATGTTGCGAGAATGTTTATCTCCAGATGATGT
>JAUZQL010000230.1 GCA_030950975.1 Mariprofundaceae bacterium
GTGTTGAAGATATTATGATGACAGTGGATAACTTGCTGGAATTGCGTGATGGTATTGGTGAAGTCGATGATATTGATCAATTGGGTAACCGTCGTTTACGTTCAGTAGGTGAATTGCTTGAAAACCAAATGCGTATTGGTTTGATTCGTATGGAACGTGCGCTTCATGAACGTTTAACGTCCCGTGATTTAACCGAAGCGATGCCTTCGGATTTGGTCAATGCAAAACCATTGATTGCTTCGGTGAAAGAATTTTTTGGTTCATCTCAATTATCTCAATTTATGGATCAAACCAATCATTTGTCTGAAGTGACGCATAAACGTCGTATTTCAGCCTTAGGCCCTGGTGGTCTTTCGCGTGAACGTGCTGGCTTTGAAGTTCGTGATGTCCATGCGACTCATTATGGTCGTTTTTGTCCAATTGAAACACCTGAAGGTCCAAACATTGGTTTGATTAACTCATTGGCATCCTTTGCGAAAGTGAATAACTTTGGTTTTATTGAAACCCCTTACCGCAAAGTCGTTGATAGTAAAGTTACAAATGATGTTGTTTATCTGTCTGCCATTGAAGAAGAAGGTCATGTCATGGCACAGGCGAATGCAAAAGTAGATGAAAACGGGCGTTTTATGGCTGAGTTTATTCAATGTCGTCAAGATGGTGAGTTTATCATGGCTGCACCTGAAGATATTGAATATATGGATGTCTCCCCATCACAGGTGATTTCTGTGGGTGCGGGTTTGATTCCATTCCTTGAACATGATGATGCGAACCGAGCCTTGATGGGTGCGAATATGCAACGTCAGGCTGTGCCACTATTGAAGTCTGAAAAGCCTTTGGTGGGTACTGGTATGGAAGCACCGTTGGCACGAGATTCTGGTGTGTCTGCTGTAGCTCGTCGTGCAGGTGTCGTTGAATCTGTGGATGGTAGCCGTATTGTGGTTCGTGTTGCTGATGATGCTCAGGTGGAAGGTGAACCGGGTATTGATGTGTATCGTTTGTTTAAATACCGTCGTTCGAATCAAAACAGTTGTTTTAACCAACGTCCTTCAGTGAAAGCGGGCGATATGGTTCGCCCTGGTGATATTATTGCTGATGGACCTTCCACCGATATGGGTGAATTGGCATTGGGTCGCAATGTCTTGACTGCATTCATGCCTTGGCGTGGTTATAACTATGAAGATGCGATTGTAATTTCTGAAAAGTTAGTCAAAGAAGATGTCTACACATCCATTCATATTGAAGAATTTGAAGCGGTTGCTCGTGATACTAAATTGGGCGAAGAAGAAATTACGCGTGATATTCCCAATGTTGGTGAAGATGCCTTGCGTCATTTAGATGATACAGGTATTGCCTATGTGGGTGCAGAAGTGAAAGCGGGTGAGATTATTGTGGGTAAAATTACCCCCAAAGGTGAAAGCCAACTGTCTCCTGAAGAAAAACTATTGCGTGCGATTTTTGGTGAAAAAGCTTCCGATGTTCGTGATTCCTCTTTACGTGTAAAACCGGGGAATGAAGGCATTGTCGTGGATGTGCAAATCTTTACACGTCGTGGCGATGAAAAAGATGAACGTGCGAAGTCCATCGAAGAATCAGAAGTGGAAAAACTTTATGCCGATAAAGAAGATGAACGGCGTATTCTTGAAGCCAATGTTATTGCGCGTTTGAAAGGTTTGTTGGTGGGTCAACAAGCATTGAACGTGAAAGGCTTGAATGTGGGCGATGTGATTAATGAAGGTAATTTAGATGTCTTGCCTTTGCGCGAACTATCGGCTGTTTCCGTTCAATCCGATGATGTAAATGCGAAAGTCGCAGAAATTTTAGCTTCGATGGATACAGAGCGTGCGCGTCTTGAAACACGTTTTGAAGAAAAGGTTTCCAAGGTTCGTGAAGGTTCAGAATTGAAACCGGGTGTGATTAAAGTGGTGAAGGTTTTTGTTGCGGTCAAACGTAAACTTCAACCGGGTGACAAAATGGCGGGTCGTCATGGTAACAAAGGTGTGATTTCAATTATCGTACCTGAAGAAGATATGCCATTTACTGCGGATGGTCGCCCTGTTGATATTTGCCTGAATCCATTGGGTGTACCGTCTCGAATGAATATCGGACAAATCCTTGAAATTCATATGGGTTACGCGTGTGGTGAGTTGGGTCGTCGCTTGAATGAAATGGTAATTGCCAAGGCTGCCAAGGCTGATCTTCGTAAGTTCTTGTTGGATATCTATGCGGAAGATAAAAAAGCATGTGGTCAAATCACAGATATGTCTATTGATGAGTTGGATGAACTCGTTCATAACCTTAAAGGTGGTGTACCGATTGCTTCGCCTGCGTTTGATGGCGCGAAAGAAGAACATATGTTCCGCATGTTAAAATTGGCGGGTCTTTCCAGAACGGGTCAAACAACCTTGTATGATGGCATGACAGGTGAAGCCTTTGATCGCCCAATTACCATTGGTCAAATGTATATTTTGAAATTGCATCACTTGGTGGATGAAAAAATTCATGCTCGTTCAACAGGGCCAGATCGGAAGAGCACAC
>JAUZQL010000231.1 GCA_030950975.1 Mariprofundaceae bacterium
TATACCTTTGTTTTGTATGTAAATAATAAAAGTGCTATTCCAGATAGTTATGACTTATTGGGTAGTATTGGTATAGGTGGCTTTGGCAATGTAAGCAATATGCCAAATGGTTGGACGTTGGATTTTAGAAATAGTGCAACGGGTGTTTGTGCAACGACAGGTCAGTCTATTTCCAACACGGGTGTGATTAATGCTGGTGCAAATAAACTGGTTTGTGCGGTGATTACAACACCTACAACGCAAGTGGCGGGTACAACCAATATTTATTTCCAAGCTAAATCACCCACTTCAGGTGCTTTGGATATTAAACTAGATGCGATTACCGTGAAGACACTCCGTAGCATCAAAATTAATAGCAATAATGCAGGGCAAGTCTTCCCTGGTGGTTCGATTGTTTATACGCATATTATTACCAATGCAGGGAATGTGACAGAAGGTGATGTGGCGACAGTGACTGCTGGTAAAAGTGTTGTGACATTGGCATTGGCAAACAGTCTTGCACCTACATGGACATCTGTGATTTATTGGGATAAAAATAACGATGGTATATTGGATCCAGCGGATCCTGTAGTGACAAACTTGTCTGCTTTAACGGGTGGTACAAATGGAGCTTCAACAGCTGCTGGTTTGGCTTCAGGCGAAGTCGCAACGTTATTTGTCAAAGTGTTTGCGCCATTGGGTGCTGCTATCAATGCAATTGATACCGCAACGATTACAGCCACAACCACAGGGGTTGTTTCAACGATTGCAGCGCCAGCCGCAGTCTTTAATGCAGATAATACGACGGTGATTGCGGGTCAGGTTCGTTTGGTGAAAACACAGGCCTTGGATGCAACCTGTAATGGTGTTGCAGATACAGCCTTTGCAACGACCGATATTCAAGGGAAACCAGGTCAATGTATTATGTATAAAATTACGGCGACCAATGCGGGTTCTGCAGATGTGACAGGTTTGAAGGTTTCGGATGCAACGCCAGCATTTACAACGTACTACGATAAGAGTGTTGCAACAACAACAACGGCAACACCTGCAGCTGCTTGTGCAGGTGCTCTGGTTCCAGTCGATACAGCCAATGCTGTTAAAACGGTAAGAAGTGATGGTGTGCCCTTGGGTACAGCTACAGGGTCTGCTGCAACCACGACTTCAGGAACATGTGGTAATCCATCACAATTCACCTCTACGATCGGGACATTAACGCCTCAACAATTTGCGACGTTGACATTCAGCGTGAGAATTAATCCTTAATAGGTATTAGAATCGTTTGAAAAATGTGGGCAGCAATGGGGCTGCCCACATGATTACGATAGATGATGATGTTGTTATATCTAAGCTGGTAAAAATTAAGCGAGTTTAGATATAATGATAGATTTAGATTTCAGATACAAGCCTTCTGAAATGACATTACTTCATGTCACCCTCGAGTGTTTGTGTCGAGGGGTCATGGATAGTGGGTTCTAGGGCTAGATTAAATAATAAGGAGGTGTATTTCATTGCTGATTAAAAAATATGTCCAATTATGCACGCTCTTTATTTTATGTTTGAGTAGTTTCACTGCGTTTGCAATTGTACCACAAGTCGGATCATTGTTAACCAATCAAGCACAATCTACATTTGTAGATAGCTATACACAATTTCATGTTCGTTTGTCATCGAATACGGTAAGAACGCGAATAACGCATTCTGAATTGATGCAACTGACCACACCACAAACCATACGCCAAGCAGCAGGTTATCAATTTCATCTATCGCATACCTTAAAAAATATAGGCAATGCGCCGAGTACGTATACATTTAATGTCACCAATATATTGGGTGATAATTATGATATAACAGGCTTGATGTTGATTCATGATGTCAATGGCAATGGCTTACCTGATTCAGGGGAACCGATCTTAAACACGGGGCAAACCCTGACTTTAGGTGTGGGTGAGCAAGCCAAGATCATCATTCAAGGTACGATTCCTGCAACTTTGGCGACCACGGCGAAAGCTTGGGTGGATGTTACAGCCACCACAGCGTTGGGTCTATCCGCAAGCAATCGTGATACGATTATTGTGCAAGATGGCGCAGTATTAAACTTGGTTAAAAGTGAAAATAAAACCACCGCTATTGCTGGGGATACGGTTGTTTACACTTTAGATTTGAACAATAGCGGCAATGCAACAGCACAAGGGATTCCCATCACCATTGACGGTTATGCTGCCACTAAAGTCTTGATTCGTGATGTGATACCAGCCAATACGCGTTTTGCAGGATTCATCAGTACAGGGGGCGCAGGTCGCGGTTTATACCATGTGATCGGTGCGCCTTTACATAGCTATGTGACCCAACCGCCGTTGGACTTGAATGCTGTGGATGCCATGGCTGTAGCGTTTCCATCGATGATTGCCAATTCTAATTTACGTGTACAATTTCAAGTTGTGCTTCATGCCAATGCATCGGGTGAAATTTTGAATCATGGGGTCGTGTATGATGTAAATCCCACGGATGGTCTTCCTTATATTGTACCTTCCAATGAAGTTCGTTTAACTGTACCGCCAAGCAAGACATCACAACCAGCGATTAGCTATTATACCGATGCCACGTATACCATACCTCAAGCTTCAACGGTGATTGGTCGCCCTTTGTATATTGAAGCCAATGCCTCAAGCTGTAATGCTGATCCCTTGGTGGCAGAACAGCGAACTGTGGTAGTGAAATCAGCGTTAACAAGTGATTTGGAAAACTTAAGCTTCACAGAGACTGGAGCCAATACAGGTATTTTCATTTTATCTCAAAATGCACAAGCAGGCTTGCCAACGCGTGATGCAAACAAATTTCCTGTAACGCAATTTAATAAAATTATTGAAACCTTTATTCATGACACCTTAACGGCGACTATTTTGGGCTGTGCAGGTGCTTCCGTAAACACCAAGATTTTGATTGATCCGAGTGGTGTTGTCTTTGATGATGTCACCAATGCACCGATTGCAGGCGCAACGGTGACGATTTATACGGGCACAAACCAAGTAACCCAAGCGACTGTTTGGAATGATCCAACTATGACCATTGCTGCGCCTAGCAGCGTGGTGACGGATGCCTATGGAGCCTATCAGTTTCCATTTGTTGCTCCAGGTACATACAATATCCGTGTAACACCACCTGTCGGGTCAGGTTATAAACCATCCTTATTAAACCCTAGCTTATTGCCATTGGGTCGTGCGATTGTAGGTGTTGCAGGTAATCCACCGACGGGCCCTTCTTACAATACAGGCACTTTTCTTGTCAATGCAGCAACAGGTGCTGTGGTTATTGATTTTCCTTTGAGGAAATCCACTTCAGTAGCTCCTGTATCTGGTTTATTTGTACGTAAAACAGTGGCATCGCCGAATGTGAATATGGGTGAAGTCGCCTATTATACTGTGGATATAAACAATACAGCGGCGGTTGCTGTCAACGCAGTTACTATGAATGACCATTTACCGCATGGTTTTTCGTATATTGCAGGTTCAATGAAACGTGATGGAGTGAAAGTCGCAGACCCCACACTGACAGGTGGGAACCCAAGTTTTACGCTAGCTCTCGGAACATTAGCAGCAGGGGCTACCACCAGTTTGACCTATGCAGCGCGTGCAGGTGTGGGAAGTTTACAAGGCGATGGCATCAACTCGGCTTGGGCAAGTACACCTTTTCAAACATCGAATGTAGCACAAGCCAAAGTGACTGTGATACCAGGTATGCTGGGTGATCAGGCGTATCTATTTGGTAAAATGTATATGGATTGTGATCACAATCGCATGCAAGGACGTGAAGAAATTGGTGTTCCCGGTGTTCGACTTTATATGGAAGATGGCACATCTGTGGTTACAGATGTCGAAGGAAAATGGAGTCTTTATGGCTTAAGTCCACGCACACATGTGGTCAAAGTAGATTCCATTACTTTGCCGAAGGGTGCGCACCTTATCAACTTATCCAATCGTCATGCAGGTGATCCCAACAGTGTGTTTGTGGACTTGAAAAAAGGTGATTTTCACCGCGCAGATTTTGCCATTTCAAACTGTTCTCAAGCCATTCGAGCCGAAGTTTTTCAACGTCGCGATCAAGGCGCACAGTATGTATCTGAGTTACAGCGAAGTGTACGTCAGCAAAGCCCATCCACTGTTGTAGGTATCCCATCTTCTGGAACACGTTCGCCGATTGCTCAAGGCATGTTGGATCCGCATCAACCCCTTCAGGGTATTGAATTGCAAGGGGTTCCATCAGGGTTGAACGATAGCAATAGCAATGTACCCAAAGATCCGATTCAAGCAGTGATGCAAGTGCCTTTGGATGTGCGTATGCGGCTGTTGGATAATAGTTTTGGTTTTATTGACTTACACGATGGTGATGTTTTGCCCTACCGTCAAAGTAATGTGACCATCAAAGGTTTGATGGGAAGTCATTTTCAATTGTTCTTGAATGGTCACAAGGTTTCAAATAAGAAAGTGGGTGAAAAAAGTAGCTTGCCCAGTAAAAATTTGGAAGCATGGAAATACATTGCTTTGGATATGAAACCTGGTAAAAATACTTTGCGTGTGATGTTCAAAGGGCCTTTTGGCAATGTTCGTGGCGATCAAACCATTCATATTGTTGCACCGGGGCATGCCGCAAAAATTGATGTGCAAATACCAAACAGTGCGGATGCGGATGGGCATAGCAAAGTGACCGTGTTGGTGAAATTGCTCGATAAAGATGGTGTGCCAGTGACGGTACGAACACCATTAACCTTAGAAAGTTCGTTGGGTCGTTGGTTTGTGAAAGATGTGAACCCTGTTGAATCGGGCACACAAACGTTTATTCAAGGCGGACAAGCTGAATTTAAGTTATTGCCACCTGAAAAGGCAGGTGAAGCTAAGATTCGCATTAGTTCAGGTGTGATGGAACAGGTGTCTCAATTGGACTTTTTACCACCATTACGTCCTATGGTTGCCGTAGGTGTGTTGGAAGGTCGGATTCAACTCAATCATTTTAACATGAATAACATCAAAACAGTCCGTCAACGCGATTCTTTTGAACAACAACTGACTTTATTCGCCAATAGCAATGGCAAACGTGATGCAGCGGCACGTGCAGCCGTCTTTTTGAAAGGGCGAGTGTTGGGCAGTTATTTACTTACAGCAGCCTATGATTCGGATAAAACAGTGAAAAAACGATTGTTAAGAGATATTCAACCCAATCAATATTATCCGATTTATGGTGATTCATCAGTTAAACGTTTTGAAGCGCAATCAACACAACGGATGTATGTGCGTGTGGATCATGGTCGCTCATGGTTGTTGTATGGTGATTTTACGACCCAAGCTGATGCCCAAGATAGTCGCAAACTATCCAAGTATAATCGTACGATGACGGGTGTTCGGAATCATCTCGAAAATAAATTTTTAAGTGTCGATGGCTTTGCAGCGCAAGGAAGTTTCCGCCAAAAAACACAGGAACTTTTAGCCAAGGGTACGGCAGGTCCTTATTATTTAACCGCACCGAATATGCTGTTGAACAGTGAAAAAATTAGTATTTTAACACGCGATCGCAATCAACCTTCGGTGATTTTGAAAGAAACAGTGATGCAACGCTTTGCTGATTATTCCATCGATGCTGTGAGCGGACGTATTATTTTTGCGAAGCCAGTACCAAGTTTGGATAGCAATTTAAATCCACAAAGTATTCGTGTTCTTTATGAAATGGATCAAGGTGGCAAACAGTTTTGGACGATGGGTGTCAATGCTGATGTGAAGCTGGGTGAACATGTGAAAGTTGGTGGAACGTATGTCAAAGATCAAAATCCAAGCAATCCCTCTAAACTTATCGGTACACATACGACTTTGAAGTTATCTGAATCAATCAGTGCCACGGCTGAAATAGCACGCAGTAGCAGTACACAATCGGGTGTGGGTTATGCACGTTGGGCAGAAGTGAAAGGCAAACATGGCAAGCTGGATGGTCGGATTTATGCAGGTAACAGTGATGTGGCGTTTCAAAATAGCAGTGCCTTGTTGAATCAAGGTCGTGAAGAAGCAGGTGTTGAAGTGACAGCACATATCACGCAAAAAACCAGTGTGAAAGCCAAATTATTACATACCCGTGATAAAAATTTACAAACGCAACGCCGTGCTTTGGATGTGAGTGCCAATCACACCTTGAATAACTGGGTGAATGTCGAAACAGGCTATCGTCAAAGTGTGGATAGTACGGGTGCTGCGGCTGTACGGGGTGCTTTGACAGGGCCGAATCAATCACGCTCATTGCGTTTGAAATTGGCAGGTCAAATACCGGGTATGAAAGCATTGGGTGTATCGGGTGAGTATGAACGGGACATCAATACAGCAGGCAAACGCCGTATTGCTTTGGGCGCAAACTATCAATTGGAAAATCAAGGGAAATTGTATGTGCGTCACGAACTTATCAGCAGCAATAGTGGGGCTTTTGGATTAAACGGTGCGCAATCCAATAGTACGACCATTATCGGTCTGGATACGAAATATATGAAGGATGGCACAATTTTTAGTGAATACCGTGCGAGAGATGCTATTTCAGGGCGTGAAGATCAAGCGGCTATGGGCTTAAGGAATACTTGGCATGTATCCAAAGATTGGCAGTTGGGTAGTAATATCGAGCATATTGTGGTCTTGAATGGCCCGAGCAATGCCAATTCTTCGACGGTGGGTGCGAGCGCATCGTTTGTGGGTGATCCTTTATTAAAAGCAACAGGGCGTTTGGAGTTTCATTGGGGTTCGACTGAAAATAGTCTGTTATCGACCTTAGGTGCTGCAAAAAAACTAGATTTTGATTATTCATTGTTAGGTAAAAATACATTTACCCAACGCTTAACTTTGGCAACGCAGAAGAAACGTGTGGAAAATGTTTTGCAAGTTGGCTTGGCATATCGTCAAACACACAGAAACAATCTTGATGCTTTGATGATGGGAGAATGGGGTTATCGGCGTGATGATGCTTTGGGTATGCGTCGCCAAAGCTACCTTCTTTCAACGCATGTGAATTATCAACCGATTCGTCCGATGACTTTATCAGGTCGTTATGGCAATAAGTGGATTAAAGAACGTTATGCGGGCATGTCATTGAAGTATGGTTTACAGGCTTTGGGTGCGCGTATGATGTATGATGTGACTGAACGCGTTGATGTTGGCGTGATTGGAACAGCTTTATGGAGTTATGGATTCAGCCAAAAACATTATGGTTTGGGTATCGAAAGTGGCTATTTGATGCAAGCTAATTTATGGGCTTCATTGGGTTACAATATGTTTGGTTATCGTGATAAAGAAATGGTTCTGAACCAATATACAGATCAAGGCTTCTTTTTAAGATTGCGTTATAAATTTGATGAAAATATTTTGGATAGCTTGAGTCACTGATGGATGTTGAAAGATTCCAGACACAAGCATTCTGGAATGACGTGGTTGGTAAGTTTTTGAAGGAGAGTTGAACATGAAAAAAGTACTTGTTGTTTGCTTGAGTATGCTGCTGTGGAACGCTACGGCATGGGCAGAGCCATTGTTGTCTGCACCCAAAATGCGTATGACGGATGCAGTGATTCAATCCGATTTGAATGTTTACCATACGCTACAAAAACGCATGGAATTGATTGAACCCAGTGATTTAATCCATGGTCATTACCACCTCGCAAAAACGCGAGCCTTGATCAAAATGTCATGGGATGAATACCATGAAAATGAAAGCACAGCTTTGGTTGAAGCCGCATTGCAAGACGCTAAAAAAATGATTGTGTTGATGGAAGCAAAGACCCAAGACATCAGTCTTGATACCGATATGCTACCCGATACTCAAAAAGTACGTCCAAAACTTTGGAAAATAGCGCAAGAAATGAAAAAAAGTAATAAGTTTCATTGCGTGGAAACACCCATTGCTGAATTAGAAGTTGAATTGATGTGGGCAGGTCATCAAGTCAAAGAAATGGGCATGATTCATGCGCGTAATGAACTCGATGATGCCGAAACCTTAGCAAAACGGGCTCAAATTCTTTTTGATGCCTGTGATTCTAAGCCACTAGAACCTACATGTATTCCTGCATCACGTTTGTGTGAGCAGCCAGCGCCTGTACTTTTTCCTAAACCTGTGGTGCAACGACCTAACCATAAGACCATTGTTTATTTTGATTTAAATAAAGGCAACCTTAATGCTAAAGGTCCTGGTACATTGGATGCAGCTTTGAAATTTATTCAACAATACCCTGATGCTTATCGGATTCGTATTGAGGCACACACCGACCGTTTGGCGAGTACAGCACACAATGAAATATTATCGAAAGCACGTGCGGAACATGTGCGTGATTATTTGATTCAACATGGTGTTGCAAAGGATTTGTTTGAATTAGCGTGGTTTGGCGAGACTCAGCCTGATGTTTTTTGTTCGGATAAAGATTATCCAACGCATGCAAAACTGGCCAAATGTTTGCAGCCTAATCGACGTGCGGAAGTGTTGATTTATACACCTAAATCAAAGGAATAATCATTCGCATGATTGATGTTATGTACATGTCTCGAAGGTCTAGATTCTAGACATAAGCACTTGGGAATGATGGTTAGATAGCATAAAGGAATGACGATTTGGTAGCATTAAGGAGTGACAAGCAAGTTATGCTTATATATTTATATAAAAGAGTTATTACTGGCATATGTTTATGCTTTGTTTTGTTGTTTGCTAGCCAAGTTTTTGCAGCACCTATTTTGGCACCCACATCATCTTGGACTCCTGCACAAACTGGGCGTACATGGATGGATATTGGTGGTGTTTGGAATGGTACAGCAGAGGTAAGTGCGACCACAGGCGATCATGTTACATTTGTGTTAAACAACACACAGTTTCCTGGCATCAATCAAAATGCTTATGATATTAAGCCCAGTGTTTTATTGCCGACAGCGGCTTTTGTTTATGTTCCCAATACAGCTTCCATCACAACAACGGGTGCGGGCTGTACAACGCCTGCACCTACAGTAACCGCAACACAAGCTCCAGGTTCTCCAGTGATTGATTTTATCTTATCGCCTGTGGGTTATGATTTATATGCACAGTGCAAAATGACACTGAAATATGATATCAAAGTAAATAACACAGGTATTTCTGGTAC
>JAUZQL010000232.1 GCA_030950975.1 Mariprofundaceae bacterium
AAACATCAGAAAGAAAAAGAACATGACGCAAGGTAAAGCATTCTCTGAAATGTTATCTAACGTGATTAAACGCTATCATAATAATCAGATTGATACGGCTCAGGTGATTCAAGAGCTTTCTGATATTGCCAGAGATATGAAACTTGAAGACAGCAAGGCACATGAGCTGGATTTAACCCCTGAAGAATATGCCTTCTATTCGATTCTTGCGCAAAATGATTCCACGTCACTCATGAAATATGAGGATATTCGGGAGCTGGTTCAACGCATTGTTGAAGGTATTCGTAAAAATACATCCGTTGATTGGAACAAACGTGATGATGTCAAAGCCAAGCTTAGGCTGATGGTGAAAAAACTACTCAAACGCTACGGCTACCCACCTGATTTGATTATCATGGCAGCCGATCGAGTGCTTGAACAAAGTGATTTATTGGCGAGTGAGCTTTCAGGCTAAAGTATCATGAAAATAAACAGGGTAGGCTGTTTTTAAGAGTTTTTTGTTTCAAACATTAGATACCCAAACTCTCCCATATATCATCAACACGTTGTTTAACAGCTTCCGACATTTGAATCGGACGGCCCCATTCTCGATTGGTTTCACCCTTCCATTTATTGGTGGCATCGATGCCTACCTTAGAGCCTAGACCTGCCACTGGTGAGGCAAAATCAAGATAGTCAATCGGTGTGTTTTCAGCCATCGTGAAATCACGAACTGGATCGCAACGGGTAGTGATTGCCCAAATGACTTCACGCCAATCACGACAATCAATATCATCATCGACAATGACAATAAACTTGGTGTACATAAACTGACGTAAGTAAGACCAAACACCAAACATCACACGCTTGGCATGCCCTGCATAAGCTTTTTTAATGGATACAATCGCCATGCGATACGAACACCCTTCCATAGGTAAATAAAAATCCACAATTTCTGGAAATTGTTTTTTTAGAATCGGCACAAAAATTTCATTGAATGCCAAACCAAGTACCGCAGGTTCATCAGGTGGTTTGCCTGTATGGGTTGAATGATAAATTGGATTTTTACGCATGGTCATGGTTTCAACGGTAAAGACAGGAAACATCTCTGTTTCATTATAATAGCCTGTATGATCACCATAAGGTCCTTCTTCGGCATATTCATCCAAAGAAACATGACCTTCCAAGACAATTTCAGCGGAGGCTGGCACTTGCAAAGCTACATCAAGACAATCGGTTAACACAGTACGTTTTCCACGTAATAAACCAGCGAATTGATATTCAGAAAGAGTATCTGGAATCGGGGTTACAGCCGCTAAAATGGTGGCAGGATCAGCCCCAAT
>JAUZQL010000233.1 GCA_030950975.1 Mariprofundaceae bacterium
CCCGCATCTAAAATAGCTTGTGCAAATTCTGAATTTTCAGATAAAAAACCATACCCTGGATGAATTGCATCACATTCTGTTTTGATGGCAATATCAACAATACGATGAATATTTAAATAACTTTTAACAGGATCAGGGCCAATGAGAATGGCTTGATCTGCTTTTTTTACATGCAATGCGTGGCTATCAGGTTCTGAATAAATAGCGACGGATTCAATCCCCAATTCATTACAGGCGCGAATCACACGAATGGCACATTCACCACGGTTGGCAATCAGAATACGTTTAAACAAAATGAACAGCCTCCTCAAGAAAAAACACGCATTGACCTTCAAGCAATCAATGAGAGCAGCATCATAGCAATGTAAGATTTTTCTACAATTCAACATTCGATGTGAGAAAGTAAGCTTAGAAACAAAAAAAACCTGCAAACCAAAAGGCTTACAGGTTTTAAGAATTTTAATATGGTACCGAGGGCCGGAGTCGAACCGGCACGCCCGCAAAGGCACTGGATTTTGAATCCAGCGTGTCTACCAATTCCACCACCCCGGCATATCCAACATAAAGATAGCTTTGGCAAGACGCGGCGAACTATGTCGTCCGTTTTATAACTGTCAATAGTTGATTTATTCAGCTTGTTTTAGTGCGAGACTCCATCTTTACGAATCACTTTGATCAAGGTCAACCACAAAATATACAGATCAAAAAAGAAAGACTGGCGATGCAAATACTCCTCATCCAAAGCGACTTTAGCAGGAATCAACAATTCATCACGCCCATTGACCTGCGCCCAGCCTGTCACACCCACTTGTAAAACATGCACACCTTTTTGAGTCCGCAATGCAATCAAATCATCTTGATTAAACAGCGCTGGTCGAGGGCCTACAAAACTCATGTCGCCTTTCAGAACACACCATAACTGCGGCAATTCATCCAAGCTCGATTTACGCAAGAAATCACCAATGGGCGTGAGTACGCTTTTCGGATCTTGCAATAAATGCGTTGCCACCGCAGGCGTATCAAGCTTCATACTCCGAAACTTGGGCATCTTAAATAGTTTATTATGGCGACCCACACGATCCGACCAATAAAGAATAGGACCTTTGGAGGTTAGCTTCACCAATAAGGCTACGATTAACATTGGAATCAAAGCAACAAACAACACCAGTAAACATAACATAAAATCAAAAAATCGTTTCATTGCTTCAACTTTACTATCTTTGTTAATTGTTCATCCATTGTGATTACTGGTTGCCAACCCAATAGATTATGCGCTTTCGAGCTATCTATTTGCAATGAGCCAAACAAACGATCTGCCACATCAGATTTACCCAGTAACTTGGCGACAAAACGCATGAACGGCACTGGAACAGGCATCAAACGTGCTTTTTTACCCATAGCTTTAGCGACTTTTTGCAATAATTCAGTCGTTGAAACATCTTCACCATCGGAAATCAGAAATACTTCATTGGCAGCTTTGGGATGCTTCGTACACAAACAGATAAAATCCACCAAATTATCCAATGCCACAAGGCTTCGTTGATTGTGAACAGCTCCCAATGGTAGGGGTAAGCCTTTATCCACAGTTTCAATCAGCTTTTTAAAATTTCCTGGCGCATGGCATGCATAAACCAATGGCGGACGAATAATGACAATCTCCATTCCTTCCGCTTTGCCAAGCGCAATCAGGGCAAGCTCCGCTTCATATTTCGCTATCGAATACGGATCATGAGGAGTAACTGGATCATTTTCAGTAAAAGGCTTGGATGTATAATTACCATTCACCCCGATAGAGCTAAGAAAGATAAACCTCTGCACACCAGCTTTAGCCGCCTGTCTTGCCAAGTTCAATGTACCATCCACATTTACCTTACGAAATTCTGCCAAAGGGTCACATGAATCATCTTTCATCACATGCACTCGAGCTGCTGCATGAATCACCACAT
>JAUZQL010000234.1 GCA_030950975.1 Mariprofundaceae bacterium
ATCGGGTAAATAGCCTGTTTCATAATCAATTAAAGTTAAAATCCACAATAAACTCACCAAGACAATGGCTTCCAAAAGCATCGGCGTTGGTCCAAATTTCCATGCCAGTAATGCCCAACTGATACCCATCAGCATTTCCAAAAAAGGGTAACGCGCTGACATAGCCAAGGAACAATGACGACATTTTCCTTTTAATATCAACCAAGATAATAAAGGAATATTATCATACCAAGCAATATCATGATTGCAGTTCGGACAATGACTACCGGGAAAGGCAATCGATTCACCACGTGGAATACGGTACACACAGACATTGGAAAAACTGCCTACCATCAAGCCGAGCAAAGCAGATATGCTGATTACAAAGGTTTCTACATCCATCTTTTATACATCCTTCATGCCTAATTTTTTCAATCGATAACGTATCGAACGAAAACTAAGCCCCAATAATTTTGCCGCTTGTGTGGCATTGCCTTGTGTTTGATCCAAGGATTCTTGCAATAATTGTCTTTCGACCGTTTCCAAGACTTGATCCAAATCAAGCCCTTCACGTTGCATGGCTGCCAAAGACCATTGCCCCATATCTTGTTGTGATGATGACATATCATCCAATAAACGGACATCCAAAGTATTATCATCAGATAATGCTATCAAGCGTTGTAAAATATTTTCCAATTCTCTCACATTACCCAATAAAGGCAGTGCTTGCAAAGCTTCCATACAAGGTTTGGGAATGTTCACGCCACCACCCGCTCGCTCCACTAACACAGCTACAATATCAGGAATATCCTCTCTCCTTTGTCGCAGAGCAGGAAGATGGACTGGAATGACATTCAAACGGTAAAACAAATCTTCACGAAAACGCCCTTGTTTCACCTCTTCCATTAAATCACGATTCGTTGCCGCCACAATACGAATATCCGCAGTGATTTCCTCATCAGAACCAACGGGGCGAAAGTTTTTTTCTTGCAAGACTCGTAATAGTTTCACTTGAATACTTAACGGCATCTCACCGATTTCATCCAAAAACAGCGTTCCACCCTGAGCTGATTCCACCAAACCAATACGATCCTGATCCGCACTCGTAAATGCACCTTTACGATGTCCAAATAATTCAGATTCAAATAAACCTTCAGGCATCGCACCACAATGAATCGCTACAAAGGGTGACTTCGAACGAAGTGATTCCATATGCACAAAACGCGCTGCTAACTCTTTACCTGTACCTGATTCGCCTGTAATCAACACTGTAAAATCACGTTTTGATGCACGCAATAATCGATCTTTTACACGTTGCATGACCAGTGATTCACCCACCATGTCAAACCGTGAATGATGCTTCTTAAGATATTGATTTACTTGCCTATCTTTTGTTGGTTTAGCATCTTCAGGCTCGATGGATTGTTCCTGTCGAGCGTTTAACGCACGTTCTACAGCATCACTTAATTCTTCACTGGATACGGGTTTGGTCAAATAATCAAAGGCACCTTCCCGCATCGCTTCCACCGCAGTCGCAGCACTGGCATAAGCCGTTAACAACAACACTTGAGCTTGTGGGCATAAATCGGCAGCCATACGAATCACATCAAGCCCTGCATCTCGCCCTTCCATGCGCAAATCTGTCAACACCACATCAAACACCTGTGTTTTTAATGCTTGCTCAGCCTCATTGGGATTGGCACATGTCAAGACTTCATGACCAACGGTTTCTAAGCCCAAGGATAACACCTGACGTGCATTCCATTCATCTTCGACCAATAAAATATTAGCCATCCTTGACCTCATCACAGCCTTGAGCTTGTACACGTATACATGTCATAGTCTGATCACTTTCCACCCTCAACACCCATCCATCGGCTTTACAAATTTGCCACACGGTTGCCAAACCCAAGCCTGTTCCTCCACGATGGGTTCCAAACGGTTCAAACATTTGCAAACGCATCGCTTCACTCAAGCATTCCCCTTGATCGCAAACCGCTAAGCACCAATCACCAGCTTCTTCACTAAGTATGATACGAACACTTGCGGGCTCTGGACTAGCGGTAATCGCATGATGCAAAAGGTTTTCCAATACCCGCCGCCAATGACGTTCATCCACCTGCAAATAGTCCAAAGCAAGCGATACTTGTACTTGAGCGGCTAAAAACACATCTTGTTTCAATAAACTTTCAATCACCGAATGCACATCCACGGTTACAATGTTTGCCTCAAGTGGTTTTGAATAATCCAACATATCGGTCAGCAAACAGTTCAAACGTTGCACTTCTTCAGCAACAATTTTTTGCACTTTGCCTTGTGTTTTTTCTGGTAATCGTGACATCAACTCGGTCGCTTGAGCAATCGTTTGCATGGGGTTGCGAAACTCATGCGCCAACATTGCCGATAAACGACCCAACGATGCCAAACG
>JAUZQL010000235.1 GCA_030950975.1 Mariprofundaceae bacterium
ACTTATCTTGATGTACCAACAGCTGATGAAGTTATGCAGCATAGTGATGTTGAAGCGCGTCAAATCTTAGGTCAACATGAGCTTGCTTGGAAAAAGCTTACTGAGCAAAAGCGATATGCGAAGGTAAAAGAAGCGCAAAAAAATCGTTATGCGAAGCATGTTGTGATGGGCGAAAAAGCAATGGGTGTGGCGAAACATCCAGAAGCTATAAAAAACGCACCGAATCATAAGCCAAAAGATACACATGATTCTCTTTCAAAGGGTGCTCAAGGTGATGTTCAAAATCATGGCAATGTGATTGAAAATGCAACGCTATCATTGTTAAAACAAGAAAATAATGATCTTAAGAAACGTCTTAAAGATTTAGAAGGGACATTATCTAAAATATCATCTCAGCCGACGAATGAAGAAGCGTTGGCTGCATCAACAGCACAAGTAAAAAGACTTGAAATAAAGTTGGCTCGTCAAAATGGAGCGCTGCAAAAGGCACAACAAGAGCTGCTTGCACAGCAGGGTAATGAGAGCGGTTTTGGCTTATTAACGTGGATTTTGATTGCGGTTGTGACCTTATTATCCATGTTGATTGGTTACCTTGTGTATATGCTAAAAGGCAATCGTCCACATCCTGTAAAACAAGAACCGCAAGCTGAAGCTGCTCAAACCAGTGAATTAGATGATCTATCTAATCATAATGGTTTTGATGAACCCATCATGGATGAACCGAATGCTGATCTAGGGGATGTTGTGGAAGCTGCGGATGCCTTTGAAGGTATTCCAGATTTGACTGATGAAGATACATCTGAAATGGAAGCATTCCAAAATCTTGAGGAAGATCCTGATCCTAATGTTGATTATTTATCTGAAGCAGATGTGTATATGCGCTATGGCATGGATGATGAGGCTGAAAAGCAAGTCAATATGGCATTGCGTTTGCGAGAAGATAATAAAGATGCGCATATTAAACGTGTTGAAATAAGGCATGCACGTGGTGATGAAGCTGGTGTTAAGGAAGCCGTGGAAACAGCAAAGCTTGCTTTGGCAGATACATCTTTAGCAGCGTTTATGACTTTTTATGAAGCACTTACAAGTGGTAATAAAGCGGTTGAAAGTGAATTAGAGGCGGCGATACCTGAAGATGCCACATCCAATATTGGCGAGTTTGATTTACCTGATTTATCGAATGATGAAAAAACAGATCTAGATTCAAATTCAGATGAGTCCGATTTAAGTGCGATGAACTGGTCTGCAGATGAGTTGGACTTTGAAGGAAGTGAACCTTCAAGCTTAGATTTACCCCATAAAGATACAGAGGCTTCTGATGATGTAGCTACGATGGATGTATCCGATGAACTGAATTTAGATGATATTTCGCTGGATGATTTTGATTCAGATAACAGCGACTTACTTTCTAATGCTGATAGCCCTGAGACTGATGACAATGAAACAACTGCCACGATAGATGATGTATCCAATGAATTGAATTTGGATGATATCTCGTTGGATGATTTTGATTCAGATAACAGCGACTTACTTTCTAATGCTGATAGCCCTGAGACTGATGACAATGAAACAACTGC
>JAUZQL010000236.1 GCA_030950975.1 Mariprofundaceae bacterium
ATGGCATGCATTCAATAAACTTAAGGTTTCAATATCTTGATGCTGTACCATTTCTTCATAATTTAATTCGTACAACACACCTTCAGGCAAGATGTCTGCCCAGTGCTTCATCAATTGATCATAAGCACGATAATAATAAGCCAATTGACCAAGGTGAAAACCATAGGAATAAACAGGTCCAAGCAAATTATTTTTATAAATAGACCAACATGTATCTAAGGCATCACGTTTCACATGAATCACTTTGGCTTGAGGTAAAGCCTGATGAATCGCACCCACAAAACGAATATTGCTTAGTGTTTTATCCACCACATAACGCGCATCTGGATGCATTTCACGCACTTTCTTCATGTAAATGGTGCCAAGCTCACGCCATTGTTGCGCAGAAAACTGCTGCATTTTTTCCAAGGTTAACGGATCTTTGGAATCATTTAACTCAGACACGGCCACTTCAAAGAAGTTGCTTTCACCGACACTTTCAACATTGGGATGCGAAGCTAAAATTTGCTCTATCATTGTCGAACCACAACGTGGCATACCGACGATAAAAATAGGCGTGTCATCTTCAAGTTCACTGGTCGTTTGCAGATGTTCTTCGCTTGTTAATGCTACAATAGCATGTAGATGTGCTATTTCAGCTTCATGATCATAATTCAGGTGTTCATATTTTATATCATTGGCTTTTTTAATATATTCAAAGGCACGCTGATGCTCAGATAAATCGTCCATCACTTTGCCTAAGGTAAAACTTAAATCCATATAGATGGCGGAATCTTTGGGTATTGCTTGTCGATACTTTTGAATCTGCTCAATCAAAGCATCATCATCATGATTGAATGTTTTGATATTGGTTAAAAAAGCATATGCGATATTCAAACGTGGATTATATTCCAAAGCTCGTAAACTTTGTTTTTCAGCTTCGTCAAAATCACCTTCTTGCAAAGCGATTTGCCCTAAACCCAAATACCCTTCCGCATAGTGAGGTTCCGCTGCCAAGACTTTGTGAAGACATGCTTTGGCTTCATCTAAACGATTCAATTGGAAGGCAGCACGAAACAATGCCATATCAAGCATGTTGTCATTCGGGTATTTTTCTGTGGCTTGTAAA
>JAUZQL010000237.1 GCA_030950975.1 Mariprofundaceae bacterium
AGGTGGGAAAACAGCACCGCATGTCAATATTGCTATTTTCCATAAGCTGCATGGTCATGATGATTTTGTTTACCCAAAAACCATAAGTGGCGTTGATATTATTGCTTCAACATTGGGTAAAGCCCAATTTATTGCCATCAATCATAGTTCAGGCTTAAAAGATTCGGATGTGATCAGTATCTCCAATGATGTTTTGCGTGAAGATGGCGGGGCATTTAATGATTTTGGTGTGGATTGCCAACTCACAGTGCATGTTAAACAGACGGATGTGACCTTGGCTGGGATGTGTGAGATTCTAATGCTAGATCAAGATCATCGTGAGATTGACCATAAAGGCATCATCAAGCCGTTTACCATGCATGCGAGTGGAGATTGGGAACTGATTTATTATGATGCTGAAGATGGCATTGCCGTTTATGCCGATGAAAATATGGGTTTAGAATAATTTCTATGGATAACTGATGTTACGCAGACCGTCATCCCCGAAGGTTTCTTTTTTACCAAAGTGCGTAACATCAGTTAAAAATTTGTCTCAAGGCTTTATTCTTTGATATTTACAGCTAAAAGCGCTTCTTTTGAAGGTACACATGGCACAGGTATTTTTACTTGATAACCACTCCCCAATGCGCTTTCGATGGGTTTGTTTTTACGTGCATCGATCATGCTTGAGATGGTGAACGTATGATTGCCTTTAGGATCAATCAATTCAACTGAATCACCCACCGAGAATTTATTTTTCACATCAAATTCAGCCAAGCCCAAAGCTTCATCATAGCCGATCAATTCACCGACAAAACGCTGATTGAATCGCAAAGAAGCACCCTGTTCATAGTTCTGATGTGAGGCTGTATGACGACGTTGATAAAAACCATCGGTATAACCACGGTTTGCCAGCGAATCGAGTTTACGCATCAATGACCAGTCAAACTCCCTGCCTGCCAAGACATCGTTGATCGCTTGCTTATAAAGTTGGGTTGTGCGTCCAACATAATAATGCGATTTGGTGCGCCCTTCAATTTTCAAGGAGTTCACGCCGATTTTTACCAGACGTTCCACATGCTCGATGGCACGCAAATCACGTGAATTCATGATATAAGTACCATGTTCATCTTCCATCACAGGCATTAAATCACCCTGACGATTTTCTTCTTCAAGCATGTATATTTTATCGGCTTCTGGATGACGTTCAAGCCCACCACAACTTGAAATGGATGCTGAAAAAGGCTGTGGATTCATGACTTCTTGCATGCTTGTTGCATCCAGCACATCACCGCTCACGTCTTCTTTGCCTTCCTGCATCCCATATTTCCAGCGGCAAGCATTGGTACATGAACCTTGATTCGCATCACGATGATTAAAGTAACCCGACAACAAACAACGTCCCGAATAGGCAATACATAATGCGCCATGCACAAATACTTCTAATTCCATGTCAGGGCATTGTTGACGAATTTCTTCCACTTCATCGAGTGAAATCTCACGTGATAAAATAATGCGTGAAATACCCACCGATTGCCAAAATTTCACGGATGCATAGTTCATGGTATTGGCTTGAACCGATAAATGTATGGGAATTTCAGGCCAACGTTCACGCACCATCATAATCAACCCAGGGTCAGCCATAATCAAAGCATCGGGTTTCATATCAATGATGGGCTGCATATGTTCAAGATAGCGTTTGAGTTTGTTGTTATGGGGTAACAAATTACTGGCGACAAAAAACTTTCGCCCCAAAGCATGCGCTTCATCGATACCTATTTTTAGATTTTCCAATTGAAAATCATTATTACGCACACGCAACGAATAACGTGGTTGCCCTGCATAGACGGCATCTGCCCCATAAGCGAAGGCATAACGCATATTTTTAATGGTTCCTGCTGGTGCAAGCAGTTCAATGGTGGATGACATGTATTTTCTCTCGAATGCTATTTTTGAAGTATGTACGCTAGCCTAGATGATTTACAAATACTGCTACGTTTTTGCTGATATTTGTTCCTTGTAAAAATCCATAGCTATCTTGCGCAGTATGGCAATCTTTGCATTCTTGCATAGGTTCGCCGAACTTTTTTGCTGGGAGTTTGCTGTGCTAACCTTTCAAGATTTAATGATGACCTTACAACGTTACTGGGCAGCTCAAGGCTGTGTGGTACAACAACCGTATGATAGCTCGATGGGCGCTGGAACTTTTCACCCTGCCACATTTTTGCGGGTATTGGATGATAAAGATTGGCGTTCGGCTTATGTGCAACCGTGTCGCCGTCCAACGGATGGTCGATTTGGTGAAAATCCCAATCGTTTACAACAGTATTATCAGTTTCAGGTGATTCTGAAACCTGCACCAGACAATATTCTTGAGTTGTATTTGGCATCGTTGAAAGAAATCGGCATTGATACGGATGTGCATGATATTCGCTTTGTGGAAGATGACTGGGAATCACCGACTTTGGGTGCGTGGGGCTTGGGCTGGGAAGTTTGGCTCAATGGCATGGAAGTCACTCAATTTACCTATTTCCAACAAGTTGGTGGTGTCGAATTATCCCGTACACCGGGTGAAATTACCTATGGTTTAGAACGCTTAGCGATGTATTTGCAAGGTGTGGATAATGTGTATGACTTGGTTTGGGTGGAAACACCTGACGGCAAGAAAGTAACGTATGGTGAAGTCTTTCATCGCAATGAAGTCGAATTTTCAGCTTATAACTTTGATCATGCGGACACTTCTTTTTTACATGAACAGTTTGATCACGCTGAAAGCGATTGCCAACGTTTATGCGAAGCAAATTTAATACTTCCTGCCTACGAAGAAGTAATGAAAGCATCCCATGCCTTCAATTTACTGGAAGCACGTGGTGCGATTTCTGTGGCAGAACGACAACGCTTTATTGGACGTGTTCGTGGGCTTTCGCGCACCGTGGCACATGCGTATGCGGAGGTTGAACGATGAATACATCACCATTATTGATTGAAATTGGCGTGGAAGAAATCCCAGCAGCTGTTGCACCACGGATGGGTGAAGCACTTCAGCAAGCGCTGACATCCCTATTCACAAACAATCATATCGAAACATCGCCGTTAAACTTGGGCGTAACACCACGTCGTTTACTGATCCATGCGGATGCCTGTCCTTTGATGCAAGCCGACCGTGAACAAATTCTTTGGGGACCACCTGAAAAAGTTGCTTTTCGTGATGGTGAGCCGACGAAAGCCGCCCAAGGTTTTGCGAAAAAATCGGGGCTTGCTGTTGAAGCGTTTGAATTGGCGGACAAAGGCGATGGTAAAGCACGTTATATGAAAGCGGTGCAAACCATCCAAGGGCGTGATGTATGCAGCATCATTGCCGAAGCCATGCCTGATATTCTACGCAAGCTTCCTTCTCCCAAATCCATGCGCTGGCAAGATGGTGCGACACGCAACGATGCTTTTATTCGTCCGATTCGTTGGATGGTTGCACGTTTGGGTGATGAGCTGATTCCCTTCTCTTTTGCAGGGATTGCATCAGGATTACAGTCGCGTGGGCATCGTATGTGCCCGAATGGCTTGGGTGAAATCAGTGTTCATAAACCGTTTGTTTGGCTGGAAGAACGCATGGTCATTGCCAATCGAGACATGCGAAAAGCTAAAATTCTGAAAGATTTATTGAATGCTGCCAGCGATGCGGGTGTAAGCCTTGTTGAAGATGATGATTTAATCGAAGAAGTTACCGATTTAACCGAGTGGCCGCATGTGATTACAGGGCATTATGATGAAGATTTTTTACGCTTACCCATTGAAGTCAGTCGGATTGAATTAAAACATCACCAGCGTTGTTTTTCTACGCATGATGGTCAGGGAAATCCATCGCATGTATTTTTTGCGGTTGCCAATATCAACTCTAAAAACCCTGCGGCGGTCGCCGAAGGCAATGAACGTGTGGTCAACGCTCGCTTGGCAGATGCCACTTTCTTTTATGATCGTGATCCTCAAACATCCTTAGAAGCACGTGTTGAAACTTTATCAAGCATCGTCTTTCAAGATGGTTTGGGCATGGTGGGTGATCAAGTCGGACGTTTGCGTGGTTTTATGTTGGATAATGCCCAAGCATTGGGTATTGATGCCAATGAAGGTCAACGTGCGGCATATTTGTGCAAATCTGATTTAACGACGGGTTTGGTCGGTGAATTTCCAGAATTACAAGGTTATATGGGTGGTATTTACGCCCAGATGGATGGTGAACGTGATACGGTAAGTCAAGCGATTGCCGAGCATTATATGCCTGCCAGTGCCGATGATAGTTTACCCGAAAGCAACATTGCTCGTGCCATTGGTGTAATTGAACGCAGTGATAAATTATTGGGATATTTTCATTTAGGACGTATCCCAACCGCCAGTGCCGATCCCTTTGGCTTGCGCCGTGCGGCTTTGGGGTTGATTCGTTTGCTTGTAGATGATCAACATCCTATTCAGATGACCTTAGCAGAAATTTTGGAAGATTCAGCCAAACAATGGAATCAACAACGTGTTACCATTGCCATCTCCGATGATACCCATGCTGCGGTGTTCAATTTTATTCGTGATCGCTTGTTGGGTCTGGCGACTGCTTTGGGTGTTTCTGCTTCAGCTTTGGATGCGGCTTTAAGTGCAGCGCAAGATTTACCATTGTATCAACACTTGGCGGTGGCACGTTTGCTGACAGGTTTTGCGGATTCGGAAGATGGGCAAGCCGTTGCTGCCGCCAATAAACGTATTGCCAATATTCTGAAAAAATCAGGGCAAGTGTCTGAATCGATTGATGTTGATTTGTTTGAAGAAGCCGCTGAACACCGTTTATTTGAAGCTTTGCAAAGCTTGCAAGAAAATTTTCCAAGTGAACCAAAAGAACAACTGGAAGCCTTGGCAACATTGCGTGAACCTGTGGATAGCTTCTTTGATGATGTGATGGTGATGGCAGATGATGAACAAGTAAAAGCCAATCGTTTAGCATTGTTGGCACAACTTCGTCGCTTATTTTTACAGCTTGCGGATGTTTCAAAATTATAAAGTTTCAAAAGGCTCTAAGATGGGGAAGGGGAATAAAAAAATGAAAGAATCATTTGCAGATAAAATCATTATGGTTACAGGTGCAAGTCAAGGTTTGGGTAAGGCTGTGGCGATTGCTTTGGGTGCTGCCAAGGTGAATGTCGTCGCTATTTCTCGGCATCCCAACAATTTAGCGGCAACGCAAGATGCTGTCGAAGCAGCGGGTGGACGTTGCCTTTGTATTCCCTTTGACTTGTCTGAGTTTGATGATTACGGAAAGCTTTTTTTGGCACTGAAAGATCAAATCCCTCATTTGGATGGCTTGGTGCATTGTGCTGGCTCTTTTGGTCGCTGCACACCCTTACAATATGTGAAAGTGGATGCGTTTCGAGATGCTTTGGATATACATTTGACCGCACCCAATATGCTCACGCAAATCATGTTACCATTGTTGCGTCGGGCGGAAGCGGCATCTGTTGTGTTTACCAGTTGTGATATGATAGAAGAAGATCAAAACAACTGGCATGCCTATGGTTTTGCCAAACGTGCTTTGACTTATGCCGCCGCCATGTGGCAAGGCGAACATCCTGAAAAACCGTATCGTTTTAATACCTTAAATCCAGGTCGTGTACGTACTGATTTATTCAAACGGGCGTTTCCAGGTTTGATGCCAGATGTTGTGCCTTTACCCGAAGATGTCACCGATGCCTTCTTATTTTTACTTTCCGATGCCAGTAAAGCTTTACGTGGACAAAGCCTTCATGCCAAAGATTTAATCAACAAAGAGCAGCCACTGAATTAAGCCTTCCGACGTTGGAATGGGCGC
>JAUZQL010000238.1 GCA_030950975.1 Mariprofundaceae bacterium
AAGTACATCATCTACTTGCACATCTTCCAGCGGCACATCGGTTTCATTGCCATCCTCGCCAACACGCCGTGCAGTTTTCGGCGACATGCCGAGCAACAGTTTAATCGCTTCATTGGTACGCAAACGAGCGCGCAACTCCAACACCTGCCCGAGCAATACCAGCGTTGTAATGACTGCGGCAGCTTCAAAATAAACATCAACCAGCCCATCCTGCATCTGCATCAGAGGCGGAAAAAGACTCGGTGCAAGCAATGCAACCATGCTATACATCCATGCCACGCCAACGCCCAAACCAACGAGGGTAAACATATTCAAGTTCCACGTTTTGAGTGATAAGGCAAAACGCTCAAAGAAAGGCCAGCCGCCCCACAGCACGACGGGAGTCGCCAGTGCAAACTCAATCCACTGCACCAAGCCCATATTTAAGAATGATGGCAACCATGATGGTGCTAAATCGGCCATCATCGCCAATATAAAAACAGGCACCGCCAACAACACACTCACCGTCAATCGACGGTTCATATCATCGAGTTCTGGATTTGCCTCATCAAGCGTGGCTGTTGTGGGTGCTGCTATCGGCTCCAGTGCCATACCGCACACCTTGCAGATACCCATACCTTTTTGTTCTTGCCCCGGACACATCGGACAAAAATAGATGGCATCCACATCTGCTTCGACTGGGGTTTTTGCTGCATGGGTATGGTCGCAAGCGTGATCTTTGCCTTCGTATGCCACAGGATTCTCTTGAAACTTGGCAACACAATGTTGACTACAAAAATAATAATCGTGATTCACATGCTGGACATGATTGATGGATGTACGACTGACTTTCATCCCACAAACAGGATCATGGGTGCAATCATCTCCCATGTAGGTTTCTGGCGATGCGCCGAATGTATCTAGGCAATGTGCGCTGCAAAAATGATAGTCCACGCCGCGAAATACACGCTCATGTTCGCTATCTTCTTTGACCTTCATGCCACAAACGGGATCAATATACATGGTGTGCCTCCTTAATTTTTTTATCAGTGCATTTCTGGGTGAACATGCACTATCCATCTGTTTGACCTATTTCTCATCGTGAAGCATAGGATGGTGCGTCATATGACTTACTTCATGGCTGAATAATTGACCATAGCTTTGTGCTTTTTGCCATCGGCTGTTTTGAATAAAATCATGATGCCGTTTTTACCTTTGTCATTCAAATTATATGCCGCCATGTACCAGTCACCCATCTTCATTAGCATTTTTGAATCGGTTTTTTTGTTGGGAAGAAACACCTTTGAGTTAATCACTGCATCTTTGATAATCGCACCATCCTGCTCAATTCTAATCATCAGATGATGGCTTCCCCCTTGTTTCATGCCCTCTTTTGCGACCATGACATGAAACGTCACGGTGTAGCCGTCAATTTCTTTTTTGACGAAAAAGACTCCGGGTTTTGTCGCCATATCGGTATGGTGTGACATATCCATCGCTGTGTGGTCGTGATGCGCCATGTTTGGCATGTTTTCCATAGCGTGTTCGTGAGCATTGCTGATGGCTGGTGATGCTGTGAGCAATAGAAAGCCTGTTAAAAGTAGTGTTTTTTTCATGATTTATCTCCTTTGTGGATTATTTTTTCTTTCCATTGCAGCACCACACCGTAAATCACGGGTAATACCAGCAAACTTAATAAGGTCGCTGTGAACATTCCGCCAATCATGGGGGCTGCAATTCGTTGCATCACATCAGAGCCTGTTCCTTGACCAAACATAATCGGAACCAAGCCTGCAATCACGGCTGTGGCTGTCATGGCAATCGGGCGAACACGTTGCGTAGTGCCTGATGATACAGCTTGCATGATGTCTTCTGATGTTAAATGCCCGTTTTTCTCAGATCGCATTTTGGCAACGGACTGATCAATGAAGGTCATCACCAATACACCAATTTCTGCCGATACCCCAGCCAGTGCAATAAAACCAACAGCCACAGCCACTGACATATTGTATCCCAAATACCAGACCAGCCAAAAACCACCGATCAGTGCAAAAGGAATGGATAACATGACGACAGTGGGTGCTACAAAATTCTTGAAGTTAAAAAATAACAATAAGAAAATGGTGAGGAGGGTAATCGGAATCACGACTTTTAAACGTGCATTGGCACGTTCCATATATTCAAATTGCCCCGACCAAACCAATGAATAACCCGCAGGTAGATTCACTTGTTCGGCTACTATTTTTTTGGCTTTTGCCACATAACCACCAATATCTGAGGTGCTAATATCCACATAAATCCAAGCATTCGGCGTGGCATTTTCAGTTTTAATGGACGGCGGCCCTCTGCGAAGCTTTAAATTGGTGACCAAGGACAATGGAATTTGCGCACCTGTCGGTGTAGGAATCAAAACACGTTTCAATGATTCCATATTATCACGCAATTCACGCGGATAACGAATATTGATGGGATAGCGTTCCAGCCCTTCCACTGTCTCGCTTACATTCATGCCGCCAATCGCTGATTGAATCACATCTTGAATGTCGCCGACGGTTAAGCCATAACGCGCGGCTTCCTCACGCTTGATGTCAAAATCAAGGTAGTAGCCACCTGCCGCTTTATCGGCAAAGGCAGAAAGCGTATCGGGCAGTGTTTTTAATACATGTTCGATATCACCTGCAACTTTTTCCAAGACATTCAAATCTTCACCCGAGACCTTAATACCAATGGGTGTTTTGATGCCCGTTGAAAGCATATCAATGCGTGTTTTAATCGGATATGTCCAAGCATTTGCAACCCCAGGGAATTTGATGGCAGCGTCCATTTCATCCATCAATGCCTTGGTTGTTTTCGTCGGATCTGGCCATTCCGACTTGGGTTTTAAACGAATGCTTGTTTCCATCATCGATAAGGGAGCTGGATCGGTGGCTGTTTCAGCACGTCCAACCTTGCCAAAGACATGATAAACTTCGGGGAAGCTTGTCAAAATTTTATCGGTTTGTTGAAGCAGCTCTTTGGCTTTGGTGATTGAAATACCAGGATAAGTGGTGGGCATGTATAAAATATCCCCTTCATCCAGAGGTGGCATAAATTCCGAACCTGTTTTCATCACAGGGTAAGCAGATACTGCCAATAGAACCAAAGCTAAAATTAAGGTGATGGCTTTCCAACGAATGGCTAAGTTTAATACGGGAGCATGCAAACGTTTCAGCCAAACATTGATAAAATTATGTTCTTCACTGGGTATTTTTCCACGAATCAACAAACCCATCAAGACAGGTACCAGTGTCACTGCCAATAAGGCCGCCGCTGCCATCGCATAGGTTTTGGTGAATGCCAATGGTGCAAATAAACGTCCTTCTTGTGCTTGCAAGGTAAACACAGGAAGAAAAGACACGGTAATAATCAACAAGCTGAAAAATAAGGCAGGACCAACTTCTTTGGATGCTGCACTTACCGCATCCCAACGCGCTTTCACCCCCGCTTTGGGATCTAATTTTTCCAAATGTTTATGAGCGTTTTCAATCATCACAATTGCACCGTCAATCATGGCACCAATGGCAATCGCAATGCCGCCTAAACTCATGATGTTCGCAGATAATCCTTGCCAACCCATGATTAAAAAGGCGATTAATATGCCAATGGGTAAACTAATAATAGCAACCAAGGCACTGCGTGCGTGCATCAAGAAAATCAAACAAATGATGCCAACGACAATGGACTCTTCGATAAGCTTTTCTTTCAGGTTGTCCACGGCGCGTTCAATCAAATCGCCCCGATCATAAACAGGGATAATCTCGACACCTTCAGGTAGACCTGCTTTCAGTTCATCTAATTTTTCACGCACATGTTCAATGGTTGTCATCGCATTTTCACCAAAGCGCATAATGATGACACCACCTGCTACTTCACCTTGACCATTGAGTTCGGCTAAACCTCGTCGCAGCTCTGGGCCTAAGTGAATATTGGCAATTTGTTTGAGAAATACAGGTGTACCATTCTTATCCACGGATACTGGAATCATCTCCAAATCATGCAGGCTTTTGATGTAGCCTAAACCTCGCACCATGTATTCCGTTTCACCCATTTCCACCAAACGCCCACCGACATCGTTGTTGGAACGTTGAATAGCACGTTTGATTTTGGATAACGGAATATTATATGCCAGTAGCGCATCAGGGTTGAGTTCAATCTGATATTGTTTGACATAACCACCAATGGAGGCGACTTCAGATACACCTTTCACGGTTTGCAAAGGATAACGCAAATTCCAATCTTGAATCGAACGAAGTTGTGCTAAATCATGCTGACCCGTTTTATCCACCAGCGCATATTCATAAATCCAACCGACACCTGTGGCATCAGGACCTAATTTGGGCGCAACACCTGTGGGCAAACGATCCGAAGCATAGTTTAAATACTCCAACACCCGTGTCCGTGCCCAATACATATCTGTACCATCTTCAAAAATGACATAGACCATGGAAAAACCAAAGAATGAATAACCACGCACCACTTTGGTATTGGGTACTGATAACATCGCTGTTGTGAGCGGGTAGGTTACTTGATCTTCAACCACTTGTGGTGCTTGCCCTTCAAAATTGGTAAACACAATGACTTGCACATCCGATAAATCAGGAATCGCATCCAAAGGCGTACTTTTCATGGCTTGAAAGCCTGCAAATGTAATCAATAGCGTGGCAATCAACACTAAAAAACGATTGTTCATGGATGCATCAATCAGTGAACGAATCATAACGAAACGCCTTTCAATAAAATTAAAGATGCCACCATTACATATCCTCCATATTCATATCATCAGGCATCGCCATATCACTCATATTCATATCTTTCATCGCGGGTTTCGTGTTTTTAGCTTGTGTGGCTTGCATCATTTTAGCTGTGGCTTCTTTTAATTTGGATTCTGAATCAATCAAGAATTGACTGGAGGTAACTACAATTTCGCCGCCTTTCAAACCTGATAAAATTTGCGCCTGACCTTCAGAATCAATGCCCACAATGACTTTTCTAGGTTCATATTCACCTGCGGAACGCTGAACAAATACTTGGGTTTGTTCGCCTGTTCTTACAATGGCTTCAGAAGGCACTGTGATAGCGTCAATTTGTTTGCCCGCTTTGACGACAACATTGGCAAACATGTCAGGTTTTAAGGCAAGTTTAGGGTTATCAAACTCCAAACGCATTTTAATGGTGCGTGTTTTGGCTTCTAAATAAGGATAAATATAACTCACTTTACCTGTAAACACGCGACCGGGAATACCCGCAACCGTCATGTCTGCTGAATCACCTTCACGCACCCAAGGTAAATCATCTTCATACAAATCGACAATCACCCAAATCCGAGATAAATCTGCAATCATGTAGAGTTCTGTCTCGGGGGTAATACGCTGACCATCACGCGCACCGATGTGCATCACAATACCTTCAAATGGGGAATGAATATGTAAGCCTTTCATGACTTTACGGCTTTTGGTCAATTGTTTAATTTGATGTTCAGGAACATCCAATAATTTCAAACGATCATGGGCAGAAGCCAATAAGCTTTCGGCACCTTGTCGAACATCAGGAAAAGGGCTGTTTTTTAAAATTTCAGCATTGTTGAGTGCGAGTAAATATTCTTCTTGGGTTGCGACCAATTGTGGCGAATAAATGGAAATGAGACGTGTACCTTTGTGAACATGCTCGCCTGTTTTATCCACCATAATTTTTTCAACCCAGGCATTATATTTGGGATGTAAACGTGCCACACGT
>JAUZQL010000239.1 GCA_030950975.1 Mariprofundaceae bacterium
AAAGATGGTGTCAAACGTACATCCGTTGAAGTCAATGTAGATAAATTAGATTTGATTGGTGGCCGCAGTGATGGACAACAAGGTGGTGGTGCTTATGCACCTGCTGCTAGTGCAGCACCTCAAAGCAACGGCGGCTTTCCAACCCATGGTGGACAAGCTCCTGCACAAGCAACACGCAAGGATCCTTTTGCAGATTCGCCATCTTTCAACAATGCTCCTGTCGATGATGATATTCCTTTCTAGTTTCTACCAGAATATGAATTGAGATTCACCACAATAATGATTGCATTTAATGCTAAGACTCTTATTTTATAAGGGTCTTTACTTTTTTAAGTTTTTAAGCTGTTTTAACCATGTTGCTCAAGGTGTTGAATAAAATAACCATGCAAGAAAATAAATCATATATGAACAAGGATATGCCAAGTAAAGATTTTGCTAATCTAAACTTAGAAACACAAATACCTGATTTACCGCCTGTTGCTTTGGATGCCTTTGAAGGTCCATTGGATATTCTTTTACAACTTATTCGCAAACAAAAAATGGATATTTTTAATATCCCATTGGCGACGCTTACGGCACAATATTTACACATCATTGCATCTCAAACCATATTGGATATTGATGTATCGGGTGAATATTTGGTCATGGCAAGTACGCTAATGCAACTAAAAAGCCGCCTTCTTTTGCCACGCCCTGAAATTGATGATGAAGGCAATGCCATTGACCCACGCGAAACATTGGTAGCTCAATTATTGGCATATGAACAGTATCGTTTGATTTCTGAAAGTTTGAATAAATTACCACGCATGCAGCGTGATGTCTTTAAGCGCTGTGTGTTTCCTGAATCAGAGGAGATTGAACGACCTTTGCCCGAAGCCAATTTAGATGATTTATTAGCCGCTTTTGCGCATGTTATCAAACGCATGAAGCAAGCTGATCGCCATCGTGTGATGCTGGAAACGATGAGTGTGCGTGAACAAATGAAATTTTTACTCGAACACTTGCAATCAGGCAGTCGCTCACTCGCTGATATACTTGTGCCAACCCACCATCGTGAAGCATGGGTGACCACACTTCTTGCCCTATTGGAATTATGGCGACAACGAATCATTCAAGTCATTCAAGAACCTGAATCAAACACCATTATGTTACTATTATCGAATCAAGAAGCATGTTAGCACAACAGTTAGAAGCCTTAATCCTTGCTTCTGAAACACCGATTAGCTTGGAGAAAATGCGTGATATATTGGCAACAGATCGTTCCAGTTTGCAATTTTGTCTTGCAGAATTGGAGCTATTTTATGCCCAGCGTGGCATTCGCTTGATGCACATTGCAGATGGTTGGCAGTTTCGTACAGCACCGAAATATGCACCCGTTGTGGCAAAACTTTGGCAAACACGCGCACCTAAATTATCCCGTTCGATGTTGGAAACCTTGTCTATTATTGCCTATCAACAACCGACAACACGGGCAGAAATTGAAGCTTTGCGAGGCATTCGTGTTTCAAGCTCTGTGATGAGTGGCTTACTTGAACGTGGTTGGGTGAAAGTCATCGGGCGCAAGGATGTCCCTGGTCGCCCACATATTTATGGCACAAGTAAACAGTTTCTTAGTGATTTTGGACTCAATTCACTGCATGATTTACCTGATGCTTCACAACTCGTCGATATGCACGATATACCCCTAAAAGAGATGGAAAAAAATGATAAAAAAAACTGATAAGAAAAAACAAACAAAAGTTAAAACAGAAACTAAAACAGAAACGCTGACAGCTATGCGCATCAACCGTTTTATGGCTACGTGTGGCTTATGTTCACGACGAGAAGCTGATCGCTGGATTGCCGATGGTCGAGTTGCCATCAATGATAAAGTGATTGAGCAGCAAGGCATCAAAGTAAATCCAAAAGACGTGGTCAAAGTGGATGGAAAAATCATCTCCAAACACGAAGAAAAGACATATCTTCTTTATTACAAACCCAAAGGTTTTTTATGTTCACGACGTGATGATAAAAAACGTCCCTTAATTTATGAGCAATTGCGCATTGCTGCCAATGTTCAATCCGTTGGTCGCTTAGATATGGACAGTGAAGGCTTGTTATTACTTACTGATGATGGTGATTTGGCACAAAAGCTGACTCATCCGAGTTATAAAATACCACGTCAATATCGGGTTCGTATCACCAGTCAACTCAGCCTTGAAAGTTTAGAAAAATTGCGAAATGGCGGCATTGATATGGGAGATGGTGACATCAGTGATGCTTGGGAAATAGTCGTCAATAGTGAAACCAAAGGTCATAGTTGGATTACTGTAACCATTTACCGAGGACGTTACCGCGAAGTTCGCCGCACACTCAAAGCTTTAAAACATGAAGTTCGCCGCTTAATTCGAATACAATTCTCAAGTATGAATCTTGATCAAGAAATTCGCCCAGGGCAATGGCGCGCACTTAAAGCAGGCGAGGTCAGTCGCTTACAAAAAGCGGTATCTCAGAAGCCCAAACAAAAGGTTTAAAATATTCGTAACGATTCAGCTTACAGTTATTTTATTGTTGTGATAAATAGTCATTCAAGTATGGAGTTAGCATCTAAGCTGCATGGTTACCTCCGCCGTCACCCTCGAGTGTTTCTGTCGAGGGTCTTTCTCCCGCGAAGCGGGAGAAAACTGATATTACGCACCCAGCACATATCTTAATCTTTAAAAATGACAAAATCCAATATATTTGAACTTTACACAGACTATCTATTAAGCTCATTTAGCTACATTATC
>JAUZQL010000024.1 GCA_030950975.1 Mariprofundaceae bacterium
TACGCCACCCGCAGAACGTGAAGCCATTCGCACGATGGTGACAAGCTTTGATGCCCATGTTTCCAATGAAGCCATTCGTCGTGAATTGTATCGTGGTGGTCAAATTTATTATTTACATAACCATGTCAAAAGTATTGAACGCATTGCCAAACGACTTCGTGATGAAGTCCCTGAAGCAGAAGTTGGTATTGCTCATGGACAAATGCCAGCGGCGCAACTGGATCGACAAATGATGGATTTTTATGAAGGTCGTTTACATGTTTTGGTGTGTACGACGATTGTCGAATCAGGTTTGGATGTGCCGAATGCCAATACCTTGATTGTTGAACGAGCGGATATGTTGGGTTTGGCGCAATTACACCAAATTCGTGGACGCGTGGGACGTAGTCATCGTCAAGCCTATGCGTATTTATTTACACCTGATGCTCAATCTTTGAGCCGTGATGCCCGTGAACGTTTGCAAGCCATTGCTGAACATACGGAGTTAGGGGCAGGTTTTTTACTCGCACGTCAGGATATGGAAATACGTGGAGCAGGTAACCTTTTGGGTGCAGAGCAAAGCGGTAAAATTGAAGATATTGGTTTGGATATGTATATGGATATGCTATCTGATGCGGTCGCAGATGCGCGTGCAGATGGGCAACAAGTGAAGAAAAAACCTGTGGATATGCGTGTGGGTATGAATGCTATTTTGCCACCTGATTATATTCCGCAATCGGGTGAACGCTTGGCACTGTATCGACGTATTTCTAAAGCGGATTCGGATGAAGAAATCAGCCTATTGTTTGAAGAAATGACGGATCGTTTTGGAAAAATGCCAGAAACAGCACGTTTGACCCTAGAAGTCGCCCGCTTGCATTGGCGAGCCCAACATTTATGTATGTCTGCCATGCGTAGCACTTCTTTTGGTATGCGTTTTCACTTCACGCCTGAATCACCTATTGATCCTGTCAAGATGATGATGCGTGTTCAACAAGAACCTCAACGCTTCAAATTAACACCCGATGGTCATTTAAGCATCGCTTGGGCTGGAAAAGATCCCTTGCAACGTTTAAAATCTTGTGTGGTATTTTTGGATGAACTCATGAAGGCATGAGCTATGCTTTATCACTATGACACTAATAAATTGCCACTGAGTTCTAGTTATTTCAAATTATGATTCTTCGCAATGAGCATCTAAATCTTAGACTTTTTCCTCTGTCAGTGCATGAATTTGTGAATTGAAACCAACCGTATCTTCAACATTCAGTATGAAAGCAACTCCTGAACCTGGTTTATCTTCAAAACCACCTTCTTTTGCAATGCGCTCTAACACTGTTTTGCTTAAATGTTCTTCAACAATAAACATCAACATATTTCGATGTGTTTCCAAAGATAAACCAAAAAAAGTACGCTGGGGATTCAAGCCTTCGCCCTGAGCCCCAGAAAGAATAGTCGAGCCTGTTGCACCTGCTTGACGTGCCGCTGCCATAATCTTATCTGTTTCAGTATCTTCAACAAGGGCGATAATTAATTTAAAATGCATAAGTGGATCCATATTGATTATATTTATTTGAATTTTTTACGACGTTGTAGATAGGTTGATATTTGTGCATAAAAAAGCACAGTCATGATGGGAAAAATACTGGCAAAGGCAATGAGACCAAACCCATCAATCATCGGGTTTCTTCCAGGAATCGTGCTTGCCAGACCCAAGCCTAATGCAGCCAATAAAGGAACAGTCACGGTTGAAGTGGTCACGCCACCCGAATCATAGGCTAATGGGATAATTATTTTGGGTGCAAGAAAGGTTTGAATAATGACAATGATGTAAGCGACCATAATAAATATCCAAAGTTCACCGCCAGTCACAATGCGAAAACAGCCTGTAGCCACACCGATGGCAACGCCCAAAGCCACAGCCATACGCAAACCCAATGCGGAAATGCTGTCGCCTGAAATTTCTTGCGCTTTTAATGAGACCGCAATCAGTGCTGGCTCTGCCAATGTTGTGGCAAAAGCAATGAGAAAACCAAATAAATAGACCCAACTATAATCTTGCCAAAGGTAATGCCCTATCTCCCCATCAGGATATAAAAATAAAGGGTCAGTCAATTGTCTCGCCATCGTATCCCCAAGAGGAAAAATAGCCTTCTCCAATCCAACTAAAAACAACGCCAAACCCACGATAACAAAACATAAACCTTTAATTGTTTGAGCGATGCGTTCAAGGGGTTGTTTGAGAATGACACGTTGGAAAAAAAATAAAGTGATAATGATGGGGGCAACATCATAAATCGTACTCATGATTGTGTTGATAATATCGTGTAATAAATGATTCATGGTAAAATAAACATGCCGTAGATCATCACAGATAACATGGGTAATAATGAAGCAAATGCAATAAGACCAAAACCATCCAATACGGGGTTTCGTCCAGCAATGGATGATGCCAAGCCAACACCAAGAGCTGTCACTAACGGCACCGTAATGGTGGAAGTCGTAACACCACCTGAGTCATAAGCAATGCCAATAATAGCTTCTGGTGCAAAAGGTGTGAGTATCTGAACCATCACATAACCACCTATAATCATATAAGGTAATGGCCAACCTTTAAGAATACGTAACACACCAAGAAAAATCGCCAAACCGACAGAAAAAGCCACACTTAAGCGTAAACCATTGGCATAATTTGATTTGTCCACATCACTGATGCCAATAAGACCTTCTTGAGCAGCAATATCAGCGGCTTTGCCTGCAATGGCAATCAAAGCTGGTTCGGCAATAGTCGTTCCAAAGCCCAATAAAAAAGCAAACAGTAAAAGCCAAAAAACACTCCCTTTTTTAGCAAAAGCATAGGCTAATTTCTCACCTATCGGGAAAAGTGCCAATTCTAAGCCCTGAATAAACAGCGCTAAACCGATAACGACACAAAAGAAACCCAGCAATAAATCGGGTAAATTGGGAATGCTCTGGTGAAGTACAAAAATTTGAAAAAATAAAATCACCAGTACAATCGGTGCTAAATCACGCAAAGCATCTAACAGTGGTTTAATGACAACTTTGAATGACGCATTCATGGACTCAAATCCTTTGAAATATGGTGCAGTTGAAGTGTAGTATATACCAAATTATGGATTTAGCACAATAATAAAATACCTGTAAGCTAAATAGTTACGCCACATATAACATTTAATCGCCCGTAATAATGCGATCAACCAATTGCTTCACAGTCGGTATAAAACCATTCGCATAAAAAGGATCTTGACCAAAACGATAAGCAGCATGTCCTGCAAACATTAAATTATGATCCAGTTCGCCATCATGAGCAACGGATTGTAATGTTTTTTGGATACAAAAACTGCGTGGGTCAGCTTTACGACCTGTTGTTCCTAAATCATTAGCTGCCCAGTTTGAAAAAGCACATTGAGATAAGCAGCCCATGCAATCCAATTGATCTTGACGAATCTCTTGCGCTTTATCCTGAGTAACAAAAATCAATGTTGAGTCTGGGGTTGGTAGCGCTTTACTAAAGCCATCAGCAATCCACTCTTTAGCACTTTGAGCATCATGTTTGGTGATAAATACTTGTTTTTGACGAACGCCAAACTTAAAGGATTCACTATGATCACCTGAAGCATGATCCATAAAGGGGATTTCACGATCAGAGCGTTCATATAATTCATGTAAGAAACTATTATAAATAGCCGATGAATAAAAACCCGTCGGTGAAAATTTATTCAGCTTAATATCGCCTTCTTTTAAATTGAGTAAGCGTTGTTTCCATACGTCAGAAATAGGACTTTCTTGGGTCAAGAGTGGGCGTGTGCCTAATTGAAAAACAATGGGACCAATCTCATCATTATCCAGCCAACTGGACCATTCACGCAAACACCATACGCCACCAGCCATCACAATAGGCACATGATTTAAGCCAAATTTATTCATGGTTTGGCGTAACTCTACAATGCGTGGGTATGGAGCTTGAGGTTTATTTGGATCTTCGGAATTGGACAAGCCATTATGACCACCTGCCAACCAAGGGTCTTCATAGACAACCCCACCCAACCATTCAGGGAACTTTTTATAAGAACGTAACCATAACGCACGAAAAGCACGAGCCGATGAAATAATAGGATAATAATGAACACCATAAGACGCTGCGAGTGGTGCAAGTTTGAATGGCATACCTGCGCCACAGGTTACCCCATGAATCAAATCTTTCGCTTCATCCAAAACACCTTTTAAGATGCGTTCAGCGCCTCCCATTTCCCAAAGCACATTCATGTGAATGCGACCATGACCTTCGGCAATGTCATGGGCAATTTGAGCTTGTTTGATGCCGCCTGCAATGCCTTGAGCAACCAATTCTTCAAAGCGTTCTTTTCGGCTGCGCCCTTGGTAAACCGTTCGGATGACATTGCCTTCATTATCTACATTATCTGCATTCACCGCGGAAAATGTACCAATGCCGCCAGCACGAGCCCAAGCGCCTGTTGTTTCACCATTGGATACTGCAACACCTTTGCCACCTTCAATGATGGGTAATACTTCTTTTCCTGATAGTTGCATGGATGAAAGATGAAATGACATAAGATTCCTTTATTGCAGTGTAACAGCAGTTGAAATGATTTGTTAAATAAGCCCAAGTCTAAAGCTGATGGAGGGCATCGCAAGTTTTAAACGTCTTAAGCCCTTGATTAAAGTGCTTGTAAAAAAGCTTGATCAACTGCTTCTTGATCTATAGATAAGTAACGTCGCGTGGTTTCAGGAGATGCATGACGCAACATTTTTTGTATCAATATTAAATCTTTGCATTGTTTATATTTTAATGTGGCGACAGAGCGTCGAATGCAATGCGCTCCATGATTTTTAGGTACTTTCCCATCATCATATAAGCTAGAAATCATTTTACTGACATCTTTTTTAATACTTGAAACATTTAATGCGTTACCCATACGGCTCGTCAACAATGGTATATCGGGGTGAATGGTTTCAGGGTATTCTAAGTATGGTGTCGTAACATCTTTTTTATATTTGATGCGCCAATTTTTGACATAAGCATGCAATGAATCCATCAAGGCATCCGTCAGAGGTATATAGGCATTGATAGAACGCCCACCTTGATGATCACCCAAGGCTCCTTTACCACGAATGGCAAGACGTTTTCTTTCCAAATGAATGTCTTGAAGCTGAATCAAGGTAATTTCATCCACACGCATCATACTATGATAGAGCAAGTCAAAAATGAGCAAGTTTCTTTCTCTTATACTTCTATCCGTAAATAGAACATAAATATTCTCTCGTATCTCAAGAAGCTGGCTCTTTGTTAAGAAAAGCTTTTCATCACTTTTAATCTTTTTTGATTTTACTTGATTCTTTATATTTTCTAATCTTTCTATTTTAATAGAATAGTCATTTGATATGTCTTGTAGTATTTTGAAAATAGCACTTCTTGCCTGATTATATGAAAATGGCTTCATATTGAACCGACTTAAAAACTTCAAAATATGTGATTTACTCATATCTTCAAAATCATGAACTTCTTCTGAATCTAAATATTCAGAGAAATCTCTCCAAATACGAGTGTAAGCAATGGATGTATTTTTATTCATTAGACCTTGGTATTCTTCTGATTTCTTATTAATGAGCGAAAAGGGTGTCATCGTTTATTTTCCTTATATTTTTTACATAGAATAACTTATAGAAATATCATGAATGATAGATTATCATATAAAACAGTCATTTAATTCTCTATAATAGATATTATGGCGAATTAAAGCAAGGATATATGGCTAGCTATTTTTTTATACGATTTCGATTCTAAATTATTATTATAGGGAATTGAAAGCTAAATACAAAAAATATTTGAAAAATACAATCTATCTTTGTATCATTTATCTATTTAATGGAGTTTAACAAAATGACAAATAATCTATCAAGTGCATCAACTATAAAAGGTCTAAAACTTTCAAATGAAACAAAGTGTCAAATAAGTATTATTGAAGGTCAAGGAATGGCGACAAAACAAGATGTTGTCGAAAGTGCTATTCATTTATTATACTCAATTATGCCAAATGATAGAAATGATAGACAACCATTATCAATGGTTGTGGATCAGGCAATCGCATTGATTCGTGAATCAAATCTCAAGGAGAATAAAACAGAAGCTGAAGAGAGCAAAAATAAAGAGAAGGAATAGGAAAAGGTGTTTTTCGTGAACTTTCTGCTTAACTTGGGGACATGAGAAATCCTTATCAATTTTATGCAGTGGTATTACCTGGCTTAGAAACCATTGCTGCCCAAGAACTTAACCATTTATCAGCCCATGAGATTCGTGAAGATGAAGGCGGTGTCCATTTTTCAGGTACGTTGGATAGCCTATATCGCATTAGTTTAAGGTCGCGTTCAATCACACGTATCTTATTGCGTGTGGGTAAATGCCATGCGATGTCCGCAGCCGAGTTACAACACCAAATTGCCCGTATGCGCTGGGAACATGTGATTCCCAAAGGTGCAAGCATTACTGTAAAAGCAAGCAGTGAACACTCTAAACTGACCCATTCAGAACAAACGTCTGAGGCAGTAAAGATGGGTATTGCGGAAGCTTTAGGTAAACGCTTACAGAAATCAGGCGATAGCCAACAAACCATTTATATTCATATCAATAACAACCGTTGTGATATACGCGTGGACTGTTCTGGCGAACGTTTGGATCGTCGCGGTTATCGTTTAGCCTCTGCAAAAGCGCCCATACGTGAAACATTAGCGGCTGGTTTATTGCAATGGATGGGCTTGAAAGCGGATGAAACCTTATATGTTCCGATGTGTGGTTCGGGTACATTTGCGATTGAAGCAGCCTTGATGAATCAACGCATTGCTGCCAATGCCCATCATGTTTTTCCTTTTTCTGATTGGGATATCTTTAAAGAAAAAAGTTGGCAACGTGTGTTAAGTCGTGCAACAAATATGCAAAAGCCCAAGCTTTTGAAAATTCATGTGTCCGATTTACACGAGGGCGCAATCAAAGCCACAAAAAGCAATGCCAAAAGAGCAGATGTGTTATCAAGTTTAGTCATCAAACAGCAAGATATACGTCAGCTAAAACCACAAGAAGATCACCCATCAGGTTTA
>JAUZQL010000240.1 GCA_030950975.1 Mariprofundaceae bacterium
CCAACATCTTCAGGGTCGGCATAAAAAGCACCTGCTTGATGTGGGTTTTCACCATAACGCAAAGTATCGGCTGTTTTAATGAATTGACGGGTAAAAACATCGGGAAAGACACGTTTGCTACCGTCTTCATTTAAGGCTGAAAAATGATTGGCAATTGCGCCATCATACGCAGCAGTATGGGCAAAGGCTTTAACGGCTAAAGCACGACGTTTATTTTCATCCAAGCTTCCATCATCAATGCTTGCCAAGATGCTGTCATAATCACTGGGATCGACCACAATGGTGACGAATTTATGATTTTTCGCTGAAGCGCGAACCATGCAAGGCCCACCAATATCAATATTTTCAATGGCATCTTCAATACTACAGTCTTTTTTGGCGACGGCTTCACGGAAGGGGTAAAGATTGACACAAACCAAATCAATACGATCAATGCCGTGTTCTTGCATGGATGCCAAATCACCATCATTGTCTCGGCGTGCCAAGATACCACCATGAACTTTAGGGTTGAGTGTTTTGACCCGACCATCCATCATTTCAGGAAAGCCTGTGTAATCAGAGACATCACGCACTGGGATATTGGCTTCACGCAAGAGTTTTGCAGTACCTCCTGTAGAAAGAAGGTCAACGCCACGCTCGCTTAAAGCGCGGGCGAAATCGACGATACCAGCTTTGTCCGACACGCTAAGTAAGGCGCGGACGATATGTGGATGAGATGAGGACATAAGAGAGTAAGCTCCAATATTTGCAATTTAAAAAAGGTTGCAGAGCTTACGCAACATCTTTACGTGCGCAACTTCGAGGAAACTGGATATGGATGCCAACACTGTTACAACCATCACCCCTTTACACATTGCCTTTCAAAATGGTGGAAATCATGTCCGTGCTGTCCTTGATGATGATAAAGTCGTGGGTATGTTATTGATGCGTCACATCTTGGAACAAGCTGCATCAGGGCATGATATACACAGATTAGCTGCACGAGATGTCATGGAAACAAATGTCATTTCCCTGATTCAATCCAGCAATGGCTTGCATATTGCACGGTTATTTTTTCAACACCGCATGAAATCATTGGTCATCATTGATCAAGATGGTGCTTTTGTACGCCATATGAATGCTCAGGAAGCGATTGCAAATTTACCCAGTAGTTTATTGGGATTTTTCCAACCTGTTCAAAATATCATGGTACCATCGCCTAAAACAACTGTTGCCGATGCGAAATTGTCGGATGTATTGGAAATATGGTTGCTCACGCCCGTAAGTTGTTTAATTGTCTGTGATGACATGGGACAAGCTCAAGGCATGTTAAGTGAATCGGATGTGTTGCAATGGGTCTTAAAGGGTCATGCGGACGCTAAAGTAAACGATTATATGAACAGCCCCGTGATTACAATGTCTGAAAATGCGAGTGTTAGGCAGGTTTGGGATACCATGCAAGCCAGTCATGTAAGTAAGATGGCGATTGTAAATCAACAAGGTTTACTTTCTGGCTTAGTCACGGCAACTGATGTTTTGGTTGCTTTATGCGCAAGTCAGTTGGATACCTATGCACAATATCATTGCCCTGATGATGTGGATATTATGTTGGAATGGTCTAAAAACGGCATGGTGATGGCTGTGAAAGACAGTATTGTGCAACGTTTTGGTTTTGATAGTGATGAGTTGGTGGGTTTACATTGGCAAGAAGGTTGTGATGAAGCCACAATAGCTAAATTATTAAGCTTAAAACGCAATGAAAGTATCGATATTTTATGGGAATTGGATGGTGCAGCGTTGCCTTTTATGGCAAGCCGTGATGCGGAACAAGCCATTATGTATTGGAGATTAAAATGATGATGAGAAGCTATCCATTGAAAACAATCTTAGGTTTAACACTGTTATGCGTATCTTGGATGACGATAGCGCAAGCCAATACCATTCAAGAAACAGGTTTTGATAATGGGACTCACTTGGTGGTGGAAGAAGATCATTCAGCACCTGTTGCCATGGTTCAAATTTGGTTGAAAGTCGGTGGGCGTGATGAAATACCTGGGAAAACTGGCTTAGCCCATGTCTTTGAACATATGATGTTTAAAGGCTCTGATGGATTAAAACCAGGGCAATACTCTAAGATGATTGCAGCGATGGGCGGCAGAGATAATGCCTTTACCAGCCATGATTTTACCGCTTATTTTGAAACCGTCCCCACAGCCAACGTGGATCAGGTGTTGGGTATGGAAGCTGAACGGTTTGCGCATTTAAGTTTGGGCAAACAAGAATTTTCCAAAGAAATTCGTGTGATTATGGAAGAACGTCGCATGCGTACCGATGATGATCCAAACTCACATATGTTTGAAGAGTTATCGGCGGCGGCTTTGCGCTTACATCCTTATCGCAACCCAGTGATTGGTTGGATGCAAGATTTACAGCGTTTGAACATTGAAGATGTCCGTGACTTTTACAAAAAACATTATGTTGCACGCAATGTTACCGTTGTGGTGGTGGGAGATGTTGATTTTAAGCATGTGAAACAAATCGTGCGCAAAACATTTGGTGCTATGCCTAATGTACACGTTCCACCTCGATTTAATCCTAAAGAGCCTGAACCATTGGGGGCGAAACGGGTCAATGTACATTTGCCTGCCAAAGCTCCGATTGTAGCCATCACCTTACCTGTTCCTGTTTGGGAACCCGGTAACAATGATCAACAAGCTGCGGCATTGGCTGTCGCCACTTATATATTGGCAGGTGGTCGAACAGCATTATTAAACCAACGAGTGGTAGATGAGCAACGCAAAGCGTTTTCAGTCGATGCAGGTTATGACCCTTTTGGTATGGGTTTGGATTTGTGGTATGCCTACGGCATGTTGGGGGCGAAACAATCCACCGATGATTTTGAACATGCGGTGTGGGCAGTTATCAAAGATATGGGGAATAAACCTGTATCCGAACGTCAATTACAAACAGCCAAACGCAATATAGTGGCAAGCCAAGTATTTGCTCAAGACTCCTTATATTTACGCGCTAAATTGATAGGACGTTTGGAAACAGTAGGCATTGGAGCTAAGCATATAGATGATTGGATTCAAGCTATTCAAGCCGTTACCGCCGATGATGTACAACAGGTGGTCAAACAATTTTTACGCCCTGAAAGAGCAACCACAGGGGTGCTTATTCCTACATCAAAGGTGAAATCATGATACGTTTAATCGCATTATTTTGGCTGACTTTAACCATACAAACTGCTCAAGCTGTGCCTATCATACAAAGTGCGACCTTGGACAATGGTTTGCGCATATTACTCATTGAAGCCCATAATGTTCCGATGGTTGCCATGCAATTAAGCTTACCTGCGGGCAGTCGCTTTGATGCTCATGGTAAAGCAGGAAGTGCTGCGCTGCTTGCCGCCATGTTAAGTGATCATACCGCCAAACATGATCAAAAAGCATGGGCAGACTGGTTGGATTTTGAGGCTTTGCATTTGGGTGCAAGCGCATCACGTGATACTTTGAATATGTCATTGACAGTGGTGAAAGCATCCTTGCCTGAAGGTTTGGATGCTTTGAGCGAAGCTTTATTGCAACCGGGGTGGAATCAACAACGTTTTAACCTCTTGCAAGAAGACAGCATTGCTTCGGCAGTGAAATCACAAGAGTTACCGAATGTGTTGGCAGCGCAAACCACGGCAGCGTTGTTGTATGGTGAAGCAGCTTATGGACATGTCAGTAGCGGCACAGCCGAAAGTTTAAAGAACATTCGTTTACACGATTTGAAAGCTTTGTACCAAGCACAAGTCAAACCCCATGATGCTGTATTGGCAGTCAGTGGTGATATTCGCATGAATGAATTATTGCCGATGTTGAATCAACGTTTATCGACATGGCAAGGCAAACCAAAACAGGGCGCACTATCTGTACCTAAGGTATCAGCTAAACCCGTGCAAACAAAACAGGTTGTTTTGCCGACTTCACAAGCTTTGGTACAATTTTCACGTTTAGGCATTGCTCGCAGTGATCAAAACTTTTTTCCTTTGTTTGTCATGAATCATTATTTAGGTAGTGGTGGATTTGCATCTAAATTGATGGAAGAAGTGCGTGAAAAACGTGGTTTGGTTTATGGCGTGTATTCCTATTTTATCCCCTTAGCAGGGAAAGGTCCTTTTGTAATCACCTTGCAAACACGAGCATCTCAAGCCAAACAAGCGGCAAAGGTTGTTCATGATGTCATGAAATCAATGGCAGCAGGTGATATTGAAAGCAAACGTTTGCAAGCCACAAAAGATAATCTGATAGGCGGATTCGCTCAGCGCATGGATTCAAATCGCGAACGTGTGGGTTTGATGGCGATGATTGGTTTTTATCATATGCCCTTGGATTATTTGCAACGCTGGACGGAAAATGTCAATTCCGTCACGGTTGCCGATGTGAAAAAAATGGCCAAATATTATTTGCAGCCGAGCGACTGGAACTTGATTCAAGTCGGTCCTGTAGAGGAGTAAGAGAATATGAAAACAGTACTTGTTGTTGAAGATTCAGACACCAGTCGGGATATCACTTGTCACTTTTTGCAGCAAGGTGGCTTTCGCGTATTGGAAGCAGAAGATGGTACTGATGCACTCAATATTTTGAAGGCTCGCCATGTTGATTTGATTCTTACGGACATCATGATGCCCAACATGGATGGATGGGGGCTTTATCGTGCTGTGCGCAGTGATAAACGCTATAATTTAACGCCATTTGTGTTTTTAAGTGTATTAGATGAACTCGATGACCAAATTAAAGGGCTAACCTTGGGTGTCGATGACTACATCACCAAACCTGTCACACCGCCGCAATTAATTGCACGTGTGAATACGGGTTTGATGCGCAGTGAACGTTTAGCCAAGTATTTTTATCGTAACCCTGTGACTGATTTATCGACCCCACGTTATTTTCGTGAACGGTTGACTCAAGAAGTTGCTCGCTCTAAATCCTCTGGTCATGATTTAAGCCTAGCAGTGTTTGGTATTGGTAACTATGTTGATTTGGTGCGTGCGCACGCAGACTGGTTTGCGGAAAGCGCTGCTCGCCTATCTGGACAAGCTTTACACAAACAATGTCGTAGTTTTGATATTATTGCGGATATGGGTGATGGACGTTTTGGTGTGTTATTACCAAATGCGCCTATCGATCAGGCCAAAGCATGGGCTGATCATGTCGCAGCAAGTTGGAATGTGTCCTTAATTTGGCCTGAAACACAGCAACAAGAATCAGTAGATATTGGTTATCAATGTTTATTATTATCTGAATCAGATGATGCTAATGCAGCATTTGAAAAACTTTTGGCATCCTTTGATCGTAAATGGTGATGGATTGATTGATGCGCATTACGGGTGGAGACCTTCGTGGTCGGAAAATAAAAGTCCCTAAGATTGAGGGCGTTCGACCGACATCATCTAGGGTGCGTGAAGCATTGTTCAATATCATGGGAGATATAGAAGGTCAACGGGGTTTAGATTTATTTTCAGGCTCGGGGATTGTGGCTGTTGAAGCCTTGTCTCGCGGAGCTAAATCCATGGTTTCTATCGAATCAAGTGGCAAGGTTTGTCGCCACTTGAATGATGTGGCAGCGCAATTCAAACTACTCAAACAGTGGCATATTCAACATCAAGAGCTTCCTAATGGGCTTGATGCTTGGCAAGGTCAATCGTTTGATTTTGTATTTGCCGACCCACCTTATCGTCAACATTTTCCAGAAAAAATATGTTCATGGTTAGCCATTCATCACATTGAAACACCGCTGTTGATTTTGGAAGAATCGAGCCAAGAAAGCATGCAAATTCCTCCCGAATGGGAAGTAAGCACACGAAAATATGGAAACACCTGCTTGAATTTTTGTCATGCTATCCAAGCAAACACACCATCACGTTAAATAACTAATTTTACGTACGCCATCATTCTCAAGTGCTTGTATTGTTGATTGAGATGAAACAACTCACCACAGATTTTTTTTGTAGAAATTGAAAGCAATGGATGATGCTTCGATTGTTTATCAACCTGCGTAACATCAGTTAAGGATTTAGACTTTATGAACCCAAGTCAGCAACGTCAATTATTATTGATTTTATACACCTGTTCGGGCATTACAGCTTTGGCGTATGAAGTTTTATGGACACGCATGTTGTCGTTGTTATTTGGCACATCCATTGTGGGTGTGGTGGTGACTGTTGCTGCTTTTATGTTGGGCTTAGGTTTGGGTAGTTTTCTGGGTCATCGTTGGCAAATAGATATGAGAAAAAGCATATTTACACTGGCAGCGATTGAAATTTCCGTTGCTATCTATGCCGTTTTATTGCCCGTAATGATGCAAGGCTTGCAAGGGCTTTATTTGGGTTTGAATGATGTGGATACTTGGCAATTTTGGCAGGTTTGTTCTGCATTATTGGTCTTGGCATTGCCTGCTTTAGCCTTGGGTTTTGCCTTTTCTTGGATGTTACGTGTTGGGCAATCATTCAAACTTTCATTGGGGCAATTGTATGGCTTCAACACCTTGGGTGGTGCATTGGGAGCATTATCCCCACTTTTATTGCGTCCGATCTTAGGTTGGCTTGCTGCTTTGCATGCCGTAGCAGGATTGGGTATCTTGATTGGTGTCAGTTTGT
>JAUZQL010000241.1 GCA_030950975.1 Mariprofundaceae bacterium
AATACCCCTGAAATTTGACCCCACTGAATAATTAACCCACTTGGCAGTTTCTGATAACCATTTGTTGTTTTTGAACTGATACCCAGTGAATCTTAGACAAAAAAGCCACCCCTTTAGTAGGGTGGCTTGGAGGTGTTGCGATTTTTGAAATATCTGAAAGAAACTATTTTAATGTTCGACCTTGGGTGTCGCTGCTAGGCATAGATGCCGTCTTGGTAGAAACCTTTCACGATGATCAGTAATTGACATCCTCCCCGACCTAAAGGACGAGGATTCCTTGCGCCGCTAGGCGACAAGAGGTTCTTGCTTCATCGTAGTTGCCATTGCACCTACTCCACAAGCTAACACGGCATGTCCTGCCGCAAGTATGTTCAATGATGCGTTAAAGTCTGCATTGGCTTGATAGCCACATTCAACGCACTTGAACTTGGATTGAGAAACACGATTGGCTTTATGGGTGTATTGACACTGACTGCATCGTTGTGATGTATATGCCGCAGGTACATATTTAACTGCACCGCCGCTCCATCGTTGCTTGTATTCAAGCATGGATGCAAACATTGACCATCCTGCATCCCGAATGGATTTGTTTAAGCCCGATTTGGCTTTGACATTGACACCGTGTTTTTCACTATTTCCTTTCGCAGATTTTGACATACGTGATACCCCAAGCTTTTCCAAGAATATCATTGCGTGGTTCTTGCTGATTTCAGTGGACGCTTTATGCAGTGCATCTTTGCGTATATTGCTAATCTTTGAGTGGATTTTTTGAATTTTCTCCTTTTGTTTATGCCAGTTATTTGAGAATTTAACCCTTCGGGCTAACACCCTCTGCGCCTTGGCAAGGTGTTTCTCATGCTTTCTGTATGCCTTAGCACCAATGTATGTTTTACCATCACTGCAAGCAGCCATGATGCTTACACCACGGTCAATACCAACGGCTGATGAAGATAGGTGTATTGGTTCTGCTACTTCCAACTCACAGAGTATGGAAACATACCAGTGTTTGCCATTGCGTGAGATTGTGGCTGATTTGATTTTTCCTTCAATATCACGGGATTTACGAAACTTG
>JAUZQL010000242.1 GCA_030950975.1 Mariprofundaceae bacterium
GGTGGTGAACGTCGTCGTGTCGCTTTGTGCCGTTTATTACTGTCTAATCCCGACATGCTTTTATTGGATGAACCGACCAACCATTTGGATGCTGAATCGGTGGCGTGGTTGGAACGTTTTTTACATGATTTCACAGGCACCGTTGTTGCTGTCACCCACGATCGTTACTTTTTGGATAATGTAGCAGGTTGGATTTTAGAATTAGATCGCGGTCGTGGCATACCTTTTGAAGGTAATTATTCCTCTTGGTTGGAACAAAAAGAAAAACGTCTTGCTACGGAAGAAAAACAAGAATCATCACGTCAAAAAGCCATCAAACAAGAATTAGAATGGGTGAGATCTGGCAGTAAAGGGCGACATAGTAAATCAAAAGCACGTTTAAAAGCATTTGATGAACTTGCCAATGTCGATATACAAACACGCAATGCTACCAAGCAAATTTTCATCCCTGTTGCCGAACGTTTGGGCGATATTGTGATTCAAGCCGACCACGTAAAAAAATCATACGGTGCTCGTATTTTATATGATGATTTGAATTTCAACTTACCGCGTGGTGGCATTGTCGGCGTGATTGGTGCCAATGGGGCAGGTAAAACAACCCTGTTTCGCATGTTAACAGGGGAAGAAAAACCTGATTCAGGCACGCTTACTATTGGGGAAACAGTTCAACTGGCTTATGTGAATCAATCTCGTGATGCTTTGGATGATAAAAAAACAGTCTGGGAAGAAATATCAGGTGGTTCAGATACCATGATCTTGGGTAATCAAGAGGTGGCTTCACGCGCTTATTGTGGTCGTTTCAACTTCAAAGGTGCCGACCAGCAAAAACACATTGGCAATTTATCAGGGGGTGAGCGAAATCGCGTCCATTTGGCAAAAATGCTCAAAGAAGGTGGCAATGTATTGTTACTCGATGAGCCAACCAATGATTTGGATGTCGAAACATTACGTGCACTGGAAGAAGCTTTGCTTGATTTTGCAGGCTGTGCCGTCGTCATTTCTCATGACCGTTGGTTTTTGGATCGTATTGCCACACATATCCTTGCGTATGAAGATGAAGGACATGTGGAATGGTTTGAAGGCAACTTTGCTGATTATGAAAAAGATAAAGAGCGCAGGCTTGGTAAAACTGCCAGTCAACCTCACCGCATGAAATATAAAAAAATTGTATAACTGCTTCAAATATGTGTAAATTTAATGCCTCAAAAAGGGAAGTATATTAAGATGAGGGTTTTAACATTAATGAATCAGAAGGGCGGCGTTGGTAAAACAACCTTAGCCTTATCGTTGGCTGCTCGCTGGCATTTGGCAGGATTTTCTGTAGCTGTAATCGATTGTGACCCACAAGGTTCTTCAGTATTTTGGAAAAAACAACAAGTTGAGAATAGCCCACTTCTCGGCATTAAAGTATATGCAGTCACCTTACCATCAAAAATTCGTTCCTGTCGAAATTTAGATGTCGACTATATTATACTGGATACACCGGGTACTGATAAATCGACGGTTCGCGCTGCTATTCATGCATCCGATGCGCTCATTATTCCTGTTCAACCTTCGGCTGTTGATGTTGATGCTTCCTATGCATCATTAGAAGCGGGTTTGGATGCAAGTAAACCCATTGCCTATATTCTTAATCGCTAT
>JAUZQL010000243.1 GCA_030950975.1 Mariprofundaceae bacterium
CATCGCAAGAGCTGCCTGATTCAATCGCTTTTCGCGCCAATGATTCAGCCATATCTTTACCCACTAGATTATGTGCCAGCGAAGCTCGCGCTGTAATTTCACTCATGCGCGCACGTTCTTCACGAAGCGCATCTTGTCGAACAGTTGCAGCATCAACAGGCGCTGCGATTTTGTCATCATCTTTCATGATAACCTCCATTTTTTTTGTTTTATCAGGCATTGCGCCTGCCTTACCCGCTGCTGCGGATTCTTCTTGTGCTTGTTTGGGTGAGAGCATCAACGCCGCAGAAGGCGTCGCGCCGAACATGCCGCCTAATGATTCAGGGATATGCTTAAATGAGTTCATGATTTTATTGGAAAAAGAAGCTTGCTTCACGCTTAATGAATCAACACTTTGCACCATGTCATCCACTGCATCAGCAAATCCAAGCTCGACCGCATCAGCGGCAATCATCCACGTCTCTGCTTTCATCATATCTTCAATTTTTGATGCTTCCAAACCTGTACGTTTGGCATAAGCCAACACAATCGCCGCTTTAAGTTGATCTAAAACATCGGCCTGCTTACGCATTTCTTGTGCATCGCCCATCACGCCAGACCAAGGGTCATGAATCATCATAAATGCAGTATCAGCCATACGAATTTCATCGCCTGCCATCGCAATCACTGAGGCAATCGATGCCGCTTGCGAATCAATCTCAATCAACACACGCGCAGGGTGACGGCGTAATGCATTATAAATCTGCATACCCTCATCGATATAACCGCCAGGCGAATACAAACGCACTTTAATCTGCGGTGCAGTAATCGAATCCAACACCTCAATCACATCGCTTGCCCAAGTACCCCAGCCACCAATTTCGTCAAAAATATCCAACACAGGCATATCACTGGATAGGTTTTTAAAATTAAACCAACGTTTTGTCTGCTGTGTCATTTCGACACCTCCGGGGCACGCGCTTTATTCGCTGCTGGCAGCATCGCGGCCATCTTTTTATCAACCATGGACGGAGCTAACCCCATACCTTCTAAAATCTTGTTCTCTTTGGTAATTTCAGCCCACA
>JAUZQL010000244.1 GCA_030950975.1 Mariprofundaceae bacterium
AGTGATGTCGTTGGTACTGACGCTACGTGAAGGTTGGGCAGGCTTGGCTGAAACGAAACCTCAAACCCATGCAGCATATGCACCCGCAGCATCTAGCGTAGGAAGTTATTCCGCTGCTAGGGCTTATGGTGGTTAAAGTCATGAAAATATTAGCGTATCAACAGGCATTGGAATCTATTCAAGAGGTTGTATCTCAACGAAAATGGGATGAGTTGGAAGTTAAAACAGAACAATTGAATAGGGCGAAAGATGATTTACAGCGTGATTTGCAATATTCTGAGATGGATGATGAATCAAAGAAAAGGTTAGCACAATTGTCGATAAAACATCGTCGCGTGATGCGTCAGCTTAGTAATCAGTTACATCAAACTGAATCTGATTTGAATAGTGTTCTGGAAGGGCTGCGTCATATTCACCATGTGCAAGCGTTTCATTCTAGCGTTTATAGTCTTCAAGCATGACGGTAACTTCATGCTTGAACGATTACAGGTGTCTATCGGACTTAGCTTATGTCACCTTGGTCTTGAATCCATGTCTCAATAAGTGCTTGAATATGCTGTAATTTTTCTATGTTTGGGGCTTCAAAGCGAAGGGTAAGCGCCGCTTGTGTATTGGATGCACGCAACAGTCCCCAACTATCATTCGTTTGAATTCTCATGCCATCAATATCAATGATGTCATAACCTTGTTGGCGAAAATAGACTTTGGCTAGTTCGACAAGTTTGAACTTCTTGTCATCCGAACATGGAATCCGAATTTCAGGTGTGCTGGCTGTTTTGGGTATATCATGCAACTGAAACGATAAGGGCCGCATACTGTCGGCTACAATCTGCATCAAACGCACGCCTGCATAAATAGCATCATCAAAACCATCATATTGATCAGCATAGAAGATATGACCGCTCATTTCCCCCGCTAATTTAGCTCCTGTTTCTTTCATTTTTTCTTTTATTGGCGAATGACCCGTACGCCACATAATCGCTTTGCCGCCTGCCTGATGAATACCATCATATAAAAGATAGGAAGATTTTATTTCTGAAATAATGGTGCTTTGAGGATGTTTTTTTAATAAATCTTTGGCTAAAATAAGTAATAATAAATCATTCCATATCATATTGCCTTGTTCATCGATGATGCCAATGCGATCCCCATCGCCATCAAAGGCAATGCCCAAGTCAGCATGTTCTTCAAGGACTTTTATTTTTAAATCCTGTAAATTTTCTTCCACAGAGGGATCTGGATGATGGTTCGGAAAACGACCATCTGGTTGACAATAAAGTTCAGTGACTTCGCAACCCATCTTGCGAAATAATGGCGCAGCCACAATGCCAGAAGGTCCATTTCCTGCATCAATAACGACCTTTAAAGGGCGAGATATAAGGCAAGTTTCACGCACGAATGTTTCATACAAAGCTTGTATATCAAAAGGTGTGTTTTTACCGATAATAGTCGAGGCTATTTGTTCTTGCTGCATGATTTGGTAAAGTTTTTGAATACTTTCACCATGTAAACTATCTTTTCCAAGCATAAATTTGAAACCATTGTATGGACTAGGGTTGTGGCTGGCCGTGGTCACGATACAAGCCGATGTTTGGCAGTGAAAGACTGAAAAATAAGCCAAGGGTGAAGGCATCATGCCCAAATTAAGTACATCCACCCCCATACTATTGACACCTTCTATCAATGCCTGATGAAAAGCAGGGCTAGAAAGCCGTGCATCATGGGCAACACTCATCGGGCGAGTTTCACCTTCAGGAAGTAAACGTGTGAATGACTGCCCCAATCGATAAGCAAAAGCTTCATCAATATCTTGGTATGCGATGCCGCGAATGTCGTATTCTCGAAAGATATGGTGGGGAATATGTAACATATAGACTCACTTATGGGTATGACGTTATGCGTTCATGGAACATGAAAAAGTAGGCAAGTATGATGCCTATCTTGCGATAAGAAAGCCCTCGCCTATGCTGCGACGATGTCAACCTCTCAACTTAATCAAGAACAATATGAAGCAGTATTTTACCGTGGTGGACCGATGTTGGTGTTGGCAGGCGCAGGATCGGGAAAAACACGTGTGATTACAGAACGAATTTCAGCCTTGCTTGAACGTGATGTACCTCATGATGCGATTACTGCCGTCACCTTTACCAATAAAGCAGCCAAAGAAATGCGTGAACGTTTGCAGAAACGATTGGGCGATACATCCAAAACACTGCGTATTTGTACTTTTCATGCCTTGGGTTTGGCGATGGTGCG
>JAUZQL010000245.1 GCA_030950975.1 Mariprofundaceae bacterium
CAGTGCCGCAGCATTACTGACAGGTTGGTCAAATGCGTTTGCCAAATCATCCAAGCATTGCAAGGCATTGGCATGGACTTCAAGGGTTTGATGCTCACAGCCAAGGTGGTTGGCAACCTGTTGCGCAAAACGACTTTCATCATAATCATCGCTTGCACCTGTAAAACGTACACAAAAGCTATGCAAAGGCTTGGAACTTTGCTGTGCTAACATCGCAGCAATCAAGGATGAATCCACACCACCTGATAAAAAGATACCCACAGGTTTATCCGCCAACATGCGTAACGAAAAAGCTTGCTGCAAATGCTCTTTGACATGATGTTTTAAATCATCACCTGATAATTGAATCGGCTCAGGTTCAGGTAAAAAAAAGTAACGCCGAATCTGTAAGCTTTCACCTTGCCGAAGCATCGCATAACAGCCTGCTGGCAATTGTGATACTTCTTCGTACATGGTGCGTGGCGCTTCCACACGCATCCGAAGCAACACATCTTGCACCGCCTGAATATCAGGGGTAAGCGTAAAATCGCCATGTTCAAACGCCGATAGGGTTGATGCAAAACCCACACGCCCTGCTTGTTCACAGACAAACAACGGTTTTTCACCCAAAGCATCCCGTGCAATCAAGATCGTTTTTTGCTGTGTATCCCAAAGAACGATGGCAAACATGCCTTGCAACATGGTGAACATGCTTGCGCCATAACGTCGATAAAGATGAGGAAGAATCTCGGTATCCGAATCAGAAACAAAGTGAACACCTTCATCTTCTAATGGTTGGCGTAAATCAGGATAGTTATAAATACACCCATTAAATACGACAACCACATCATCCACTTGCATGGGTTGATGACCACGTGCATCTGCGCCGACAATGGCAAGCCGATGATGCACTGCTGCAAAGGAGGCATCTTGATAATCACCCTTATCATCAGGCCCTCGTTGAGACACTGCCGATGCCATACGTTCACATTCATGTAAACTTGGATATTGACCCCATAGCGCCACAAAACCACACATCTACAACTCCTTGCGGCCTAACATGCGAAAAAATAAGCCACGCATATCCATGCCAATCCCCATCGCTGCAGGAATGGAAAATAAGGTAATGGCGGTAGAAAATAAAAGTCCCCATGATAATGCCAATGCCATTGGTGCAACAAAAGGATCAAAACCACCCCAACCATAAGCGGTGGGTAAAAGTCCGACCACGGTGGTAAT
>JAUZQL010000246.1 GCA_030950975.1 Mariprofundaceae bacterium
CTTTTTGAAAAAGTTCCTTTAAACTAAATCGCTTAATCTCAGGCTCCCGATTGCCTTTTGTTTCACGTTCAATAATACCATAATCCATATACGTTTCAGGTAAAAGTGCTTCTGGCGTTGCGAGCAGGTTGGATAAATGCATTCCTTGACTCCAAGCATATTTACCAGGACGCTTTACATTGCCAATCAGTAACACAGGATTTTCTTCAAAATCGAGTGTTGAAAAAACCTTAAGAATATCACCATTATGCAAACTTGTTTTTAAGCCATGTTTTTTTAACGCAATATTTTTTACATAATTTTTCTTGTTTGCTCCCATGCCTTCGATAGTGGCTTTATTTATATAAGCTTTGGGCAACAAACCACCCGCCAAATGAATAAGCTGTGCTACATTAGTATGATCTTTAAGTTCATAAATAGCAGGGCGCAATACAGCACCTGCAATACTGGCAGTCATACCAATCGGCGGTACAAAAACCACATCGCCTGGCAATAAACGAACATCTTTGCTTGTATCTCCTTTCAGTAGGAAGTCATACAAATCAATCGTGGTAATCAATTTTCCTCGGCGTTTAAGCTGAATAGTGCGAAGTGAACCTGTTTTCTTCACACCACCCGATACCATTAAGGCTTGCGATAATGTTGCCAAACCACTCACTACATAAGAACCTGGTTGTGAGACTTCACCCAAGGCAAAAATACGTATGGATCTTAATTTTCCCATATTAACGCTAGCACTTACACCAACCATTTTTTTACCAATCGCTTGCGCCAAAAGAGCCTTAGCATTCGAGAAATTCATGCCTGCCAAAGTGATGGGTCCAATATTTGGAAAAGCAACGACCCCTTCACGATCAATAAGCAATTTAAATTGATCACTTTTAGCACCAAAAAGCTGTACATTGAGTTCATCACCAGGTCCAAGTACATATTCTGCAGGTACAGGAATATCCGTTGCAGGTGCAAATGTTGACGGACTTCCTGCAAATAAGGCATAACCAAATTGCTGTAAATGACTAGTGTCAACGGTTAACGGTTTGGATTCAGCCACAAAATCAGCAAATGATTTGCGCAATTCAAGTTGATCAGCACTCACTTGTGAAGCTACTTTAACCACGGGGACATCAACTTTTACAGAAGACTGGATTTCAGCATTTTGTTGTGCGACATCCACTGTTCCATGTTTAATTTTAGCTTCAACGGGACTACTACCAAGGGCTCTTGGTTTTATATTTTCAGGTCCTGTAACAGGCGTGTTAGATCTTGTAGGAGCAACATTGGAGACACCGACTTGCTGAGCTAGCTTTGCTTTTTCACTCGGAGATAATTGTTGAACCATTTGCAATTGTGCGGCTGATAACTGAAGTGCTTGAGCAGTATTTATACTTACAATGCTCCCCAAACATAGCAAGAACACATAGCTAATAAAAAAACGTTTTATATTCTTTAAACACATACTTCATTCACCCATACCTATCACTCATTTTTTCAACTTACCCAATAAACAGTGGCGAGCATCATACAAAGCAGGCTTTGAATATCAATTGAAGTCTGCTTTCTATTACCACGTTGGCTGTTACTATGCGCGACGATTTTAAGCTGCATGTTTTTTTAATTGGCAGCTGTCTTTGAGGTTAACAACGTATGTCACGCAAATTACGCAACATCGCCATCATCGCTCACGTGGATCATGGTAAAACGACACTGGTGGATGAATTACTAAAACAATCAGGAACATTTGATAATGTTCGTGAAGCTGTAGATACCTGTGTTATGGATTCTAATGCCATTGAAAAAGAACGTGGGATTACTATTTTAGCAAAAAATACAGCGATTGATTATGGCGATATGCATATCAACATCGTAGACACCCCAGGCCATGCGGACTTCGGCGGCGAAGTTGAACGTGTATTGAACATGGTTGATGGCGTGGTTTTATTGGTAGATGCAGCAGAAGGTCCGATGCCTCAAACACGCTTTGTAACATCGAAAGCCTTGGCTTTGGGCTTAAAACCAATTGTGGTTGTGAATAAAATTGACCGTGATGGTGCTGATCCTGATGGTGTTGTTGATAAAACATTTGATTTGTTTTCAGCCTTGGGTGCAACCGACGAACAGCTTGATTTCCCAGTGGTCTTTGCATCGGCAAAAAATGGCTATGCCATGACGGATCATACCGAAAAATCTGACAATATGATTTGCCTATTCGACACCATCATCGAGCATGTTGAAGCACCTTCAGGAAGCGCTGATGCACCTTTACAAATGTTGGCAACTACTTTGGATTGGGATGATTATATCGGACGTATTGTGATTGGTCGTATTGCCAATGGTCGCGTTAAAATCGGTCAAGAAGTCACTGTGATCCATGCTGATAGCACAACAGAAAATTTCAAAATATCTAAACTTTTAGGCTTTGTCGGTTTGGATCGTGTTGAAATCACTGAAGCAGAATGTGGTGATTTGATTGCGGTTGCTGGTTTGGAAAGCATTAATATTGGCGAAACAATGGCTGATAAAGACGAACCGATTGCCTTGCCTGTGATTCACGTCGATGAACCAACCTTGAGCATGGAATTACATGTCAATAATTCACCGCTTGCAGGGACTGAAGGCAAATTCATTACCACACGTCAAATTCGTGATCGTTTATTTAAAGAAGTACGTACCAACGTAGCCATGAAAGTGGAAGAAACCGATTCGGCTGATATTTATAAAATTTCAGGTCGTGGCGAACTTCAAATTGGTATTTTACTTGAAAACATGCGCCGTGAAGGCTTTGAAATGGCGGTTTCTCGTCCAACCGTGATTGTTCGTGTGATTGATGGTGTGAAAAAAGAACCTTATGAAAGTGTGACCATTGATGTTCAATCAGAATATCAAGGTAGTGTCATTGAAAAGATGGGCATCCGTGGTGCAGAAATGACTGGTATGGAAACTGCTGACGATGGCATGACACGTATTGAGTTTATTGCGCCAACCCGTGGTTTGATTGGTTATACCTCTGAATTTATGACTGACACACGTGGTACTGGTGTGATGAATCATGTGTTCCATGAATATGGTAATTATGTCGGCGCACTTCCAGGCCGTCAAAATGGTGTGTTGATATCGATGGCAACGGGTGAAACTGTTGCTTTTGGTATGTGGAAAATTCAAGAGCGTGGAAAATTGTTCTTCGGTGCTAATGTGAAGGTTTATGAAGGTATGATTGTTGGTATTCATGCTCGTGATAACGATTTGGTTGTCAATCCAACACGTGAAAAGAAATTGACCAATGTTCGTTCATCAGGTACGGATGAAGCCGTTAACTTGATTCCACCAATAGAACTTTCATTGGAGCGGGCAATTGAATTTATTGCGGATGATGAATTGGTTGAAATTACACCGAAAAGCATTCGTTTACGCAAACGCTTCTTAACTGAAAATGAACGCAAGCGTAGTACACCAAAGAAAGCTAAGTAATCAAATCGTAAGCCCAACATTAAAGCCGCAGCTAAACACTGCGGCTTTTTTTATGCCTTAAATATTCACCTTAAACATCCACACTATCTGGTGACTCCAAACGTGCCGTTGCCACCGCCGCACCCAAACATCCCAACACTGCACCACCCAACAATAAGGGTAATAACATCACCCATATATTTAAATTCACAGATACATTGTCTAACCATGAAGCAACTCCCCACACCCAAGGCCACAACAAGCCCCATGCTAACAAGCCCGCCGCTGCACCCAGTGCCAAACCTTCCAATAAAAAAGGCATGCGTACAAACCATTCTTTAGCCCCCATCAAACGCATCAAATAGACCTCATCGGCCCGCGCTAATAAAATCATGCGCAAGGTATTTGACACAATCAATGACATCGCTAAGCCTAATAACAATGTTACAAACCAAGCCAAATACGCTGCTTTATTGAGTACATCACGCATCCCAAGTAAGCGCACTTCATCTTCATTGATACTTGCACCGACTCGTTGTGCTGTTTCACGGACATCATCTACTACAAACAGCCCACCATCATCAGCTTGTAATGATAACACCAAGGTTTCAGGCAAATGTTTTGCCATCAAGGCTGCATTCGCCACGCCTTGACCCAACCATTGTTGCATCCAATCCGCAGCCTCATCATGGGATACGGATGTTACGGTTACAACACCCGGAACTTGCTGCAAATCACGTTTCAATGCCGTTAATTGATCGTTGGATGCTTGCGGTAAATAGACATGCAACACCATATTTTTTTGCCATGCCCCGACCCAATCACCCGTTGCCTGAAGCCCCATCCAAACCGACCCCAGTGCCCAAAGCGCAATTGCCACAATCATTAGCGCAAGATATTGATGAATGCCCAAAGGCGGCATGTTCCATCCACCGGGCAAATGAATTTTTACTTTTTCAGACTGCATAACTATCTCCCACCAATGCGCCTGCATGCAGTTGCACCACTCGTCCCGGATGTGAGTTTAATAAATGTAAATCATGGGTTGCCATAATCACCGTCATGCCCAATTGATTCAATCCCATCAATAAATCCAACACATGCCTTGCTGTTGCTTCATCTAAATTACCTGTTGGCTCATCAGCTAAAACCACGGGTGGCGTTGCCATCATTGCCCGTGCAATCGCAATACGTTGCTGTTCGCCACCCGATAAGGCTTCAGGATAGGACCACAAACGATCACCCAAATGCACATAATCCAAGACCTTTTGCACGCGTCCAATCAAACGTTGTTTCTTCCAACCTTGAATATGTAAGGGCAAGGCGACATTCTCAAAAACAGTCCTAGAAAAGAGTAAACGTTGATCCTGAAAGCACACACCCGTTCGACGGCGCAAGCTCCGAATATCATCTTCACTGGCTTTACGCATATCCCAACCTTGAACTTGAAGAGCCCCCGAAGTAGGGCGCAAGCCACCATAAAACATGCGTAATAAAGAGGATTTACCTGCCCCACTTTCACCTGTTAAATAGACAAATTGCCCTTGTTCCACTGTTAAGTTGATACCCGAAAGAGCAATTTTTCCTGTTGGGTAACGAAGCATCAGTTGTTTCATATCCATCATGATTTTACGTTCAGTCATAAGTCATTTCCATCCGTTCCCCTCTTTCCCATAAGCTATCCACCAGATTCAAGCAACAGCCTGCTGACAAGAAGCCTGAAAAACTTCATCATAGCCGCATGCATGTGACCTGCCCTAAATGCCAAGCAACCTATGAACTCAAGCATGATGTACAGCATGCTTTGCTTGTTTGTCATCGTTGCAAAAGCGAATTTACCACCGACGATATTCCCGTGATTGAAAAGCCAGTGCCATCATCCGATAGCATGTATCTTGCATCCAAACGTAAAAAAACACGCATCTGGCCGTGGCTCACCGTTGTGCTACTGATTGTGGCGAGTTTTGGTATGCAATACAATCAAGACATCTGGATTCAGCAAGCTCAGATCAGAAATATTCTCGCACAACTTCACTATCCCATGCAAGCACAAGCCAGCGATTGGTTGATTCTTCGCAATCAAAGCCATCGACAGTGGGTAACACGTCAAGATGGTAGCAAAGTGCTCGTTCTCACTGGCAGTATTCAAAATCGTCTCAATGCTGCCCAACAACTACCTCAACTCACCATTCATTTTTATGAATCAGCCAATACACGCCCGATTCAAAGTATCACCACATTTATCACCATGCCGCCTAGCTTACCTGATATTCGACATGCTCCCTATATTCAACCTGATATCGATCGTACACCAATGAAAGGCTATGAAAAACGTGATTTCACGCTTGTTTTTGAACATGTTCCTGAGCATAGCCGAGAATTTTCAATCGAGGTTAGCCTTAAGTAACTGACCTTACACATACCGTCATTCTTGTCATCTTTCAATCGGATTTCAGGGATGACGTTTCTTTTTCATCAACGTCCGTAACATCCATGATATAATCCACCCATTGTTCTTCATCCACATCATCTTCAGAGATACTTTGATGTCGCATCGATATGCCCAATTCATGCATCTTCTCTTGAGAGCCTGACAACAAAGGATGCCATGCAAACAAGGCTTTGCCTTCAAAACGCAAACGATAAGCGCATGTTTTGGGCAACCATTGAAAATGTTCCGCTTCAAAGTGTCGCATATTGAGACATTCAGGCACACGCAACAAACGATGACTATAATCCGAACATGCACAGCGATTGGCATCAAACAAGCGACAAGCGATATGAGTATGCAAGATTTCTCCCGTATCTTCATCTTCAAATTTCTGCATACAACATCGTCCACAACCATCACAAAGTTGTTCCCACTCAGGCTGCGTTAAAGTATTTAATGGTTTTTCCCAAAAGTTCATGATGTTTTTCTCATTCAGGCGTTAATTCCGTATCTTGAGCAACAGGCAACTGCTGTGGATAATCGGTGGAATAATGAAGCCCACGCGATTCATGGCGTTGCTGCGCTGAACGCACCATCAAATCCGCTACTAAAGCAAGGTTGCGTAATTCAATCAAATCACGATTCAACGGATGCCGCCAATAAAAGTTAGCAATTTCTTCTTGAATCACCAATAAACGGCGTTTAGCACGGCGAAGCCGCAAATCAGAACGCACAATACCCACATAATGGGACATCACAGCCCGAATTTCATCCCAGTTTTGTTTGATTTGAATACGCTCTTGTTCAGGCACAATACCTGCATCATCCCAAGCTGGAATCAGGATATGCCCCTGATTTGATGCTGTGTTTACTATTTTTTGACTGCATGCCTCAGCCATCACCACGCATTCCAATAAAGAATTACTCGCCAAACGACTTGCGCCATGCAAACCCGTACAGGCTGATTCACCAATCACATACAAATCTTCCACATCGGTTTCACCGGCCAAAGAGCTTGCCACACCACCACAGACATACTGCGCCGCAGGTACACTCGGAATCGGGCTTGTTAT
>JAUZQL010000247.1 GCA_030950975.1 Mariprofundaceae bacterium
ACAAGCGGCATACGCAAACTCATTGCTCGGTCCAATAACAAAATTTTCAAAAGTAAAGCGAGGGTCAATATGCCCATCGATTTCTGATGGAATATGCTTGGAAGTGCTTTCTTTTTTAGATTCAATGGGGATATCTTCATCGGTATCAATTTGATATTGAATGCGCACATTAGCTTTTAATACATCTTGCACGACCTGTTCAATTTCTTTTCCGCAATGCGTTTCTAAACCATTTAGAAAGAATCGACTTGGGCCAAAAATTTTAATGGTATTTTCCACCATTTTGGTGTGTAGTGGGTAAATCCAAGCATCAAACGTTTGGCTTGGGAGCTTTAATTGTAATTGTTTGGTAATATGATTCCATTGTTTTTTCCATTCATTGTGACTCATCGGCAGGATGATACATGTAGCTATCATCATATCCATATGGGTCCTATTTTCACAGATTAAATTTACAGGAAATATATATTTTATTTGACATCAAATGGCTATTTTTTACCATTCGCAACCTTTTTGATGGAATGTAGGAGAACACTATGAGCTTTACATATAAACCAAGTCGTATTCGTCGTGCCCGGAAACATGGTTTCCGCAGTCGTATGGCAAGCCGTTCAGGACGTGCATTAATTAACCGCCGTCGTGCTAAAGGCCGTAAGAGCCTTTCTGCCTGAATCAGAAGTTTTCTTCTAACTTTCGTCTTCGTTCCCGGCAAGATTTTGCGGGAATGAAGGAAGGGCGACGTTTTCAATGGCATGGTTTACGATGTATTGTTGTAAACAATCATCTGGAACACGGTCGCATCGGTTTTGCTGTTTCCCGAAAGTATGGAAACTCTGTGCAACGACACCATTTAAAGCGTGTCTTTAGGGAAGTATTTCGTTCCCATCCTATTAAGTTTGAAGCCTTGGATATTTTAATGATTCCCTCTCGTAGCTTTGATTCAAAAGCCAATATCTACCAAGATGCTACAGATATATTGAATCGATTGTTGTGTAGGTACCAAGCATGAATCTTATCAAACGTATTTTCCTGTTACCTATCTATGTGTATCGCTATGCCATTTCACCTTTTTTAGCACCACGTTGTATTTATAGCCCTACTTGTTCATCGTATATGATTGAATCGATTGATAAACATGGTGTTGTTGCTGGAATTTTTTTAGGTATTAAACGCATCTGTCGTTGTCACCCTTGGTCAGAAGGATGTTATGATCCTGTGCCTGAACATTTTTCTTTTACCTCTCGTTTTAAAAAGTAAGGAGTTTTTTTTATGGAACAACGAAATATGTTTTTGGCTTTTGCCTTATCCATCGCTGTGTTGGTGGGTTGGAGCTATATTTTTCCTAGTCCTAAGCCCGATACTGAGCTGAATTCAACATCTGTTAGTGCGACTCAAACAGAAAAACAACAGCCTGTTACAGCGATGAAACAGGCTCAAGCGCCAGAGTTACGTCCGACGGGTGTGGATGTGAATTCAGTTGAATCTGTACCGAACCCATCAGAAGAAAAAAGTAAAAAAACATTTTATCTATCGAATAAGCTTTTACGTTTGGGTATGGATGATCGTGGTTGGTTAACAGAAGGGGAATTGCTTCATTACACCGAAAGTATTGAGCCTCATTCAGATTTTATTCATATTTTAAGTACAGGGAAAGGACACAATGTTTATGTAAATGCTGGTGTATTGGGTCATCAACGTGTTACACCTTTTGTACTCAATAAAGATTTATCAAACCATTCTCAACAAGTGTTTACATCACGCTTAAAGAGTGGGGAAACGTGGCAACGGACATTAAGCTTAAAACCTGATTCTTATATTATTCATTGCGAAGATCGGATTATCAAAGGCGCAGGGTTTAAAATGTTTCGCCAAGTGGTGGAGCGTAACCCTGATAAAGCACTGGATACTTTTTATGAACATATGGGTGCAACAGGTCTTTTAAATAATGTTTTGCAAGAACCGAGTTATGATGATTTGGATGAAACACCTGTGAAGATGAGTGCAACGGGTGGCTGGACAGGCATCATGGATCGTTATTTCTTAACGGCATTGTTATCGCAAGAAGGCAATGATTACCGTTATTATTATAAAGGTGATGGTCGTTCTTACCAAGCGGGTGTCTTGGATGATGGTGTATTAGACCAAGGTGATGCTTTGTTTATCTCTGATATTTATATGGGGCCTAAAGCCATTGCTGTGATGAAACCTTTGAATCTTGGTTTAGAACGTAGTGTTGACTTTGGCATCTTTGCATTCATCGCCAAGCCAATGCATCAATTTATGTTGTGGATTGATGGTTTTGTTCATAACTTTGGTTGGAGCATTATTTTATTGGTTGTGTGTATCAAGATTATTCTTTTTTATCCTTCACACAAAGCCTACGTCTCGATGGCTGGCATGCGAAAAATTCAACCTGAAATGGCCCGTTTGAAAGAACTTTATGGTGAAGACAAGCAGAAGATGGGTCAGGAAATGATGAAGTTGTACAAAAAGAATAAGGTCAATCCATTGGGTGGATGTTTACCAATTCTCATTCAAATTCCGATTTTCTTTGCTTTGTATAAAGTATTATTGATGTCCATTGAGATGCGCCAAGCACCTTTTATTGGTTGGATTCAGGATTTATCGGTGCAAGATCCTTATTTTATTTTACCTGTGCTGATGGGTATTTCTATGTTTATTCAACAAAAGTTAAACCCTCAACCAACCGATCCCATGCAAGCAAAAATTATGCAATTTTTACCACCTATCTTTACAGTGATGTTCTTATTCTTCCCTGCAGGTCTCGTGTTGTATTGGGTTATCAATAATAGCTTAACAATTTTACAACAATATTATGTGATGAAAAAACTAAAAGCGATTTAAGCTTTGTTGAACGTGGATGATAGCACTATTGCTGCCATTGCGACCCCATTGGGGCGTGGTGGCATTGGCATGATTCGTTTATCGGGTACTCAAGCCTTAACGATTGCTAAGCAACTATCATCACGTGAGATTATCACCCCTCGTTTTGCCCATCTTTGCTCATGGAAAGATGAGCAAGGTGAGGTGATTGATTCAGGTATTTTATTGTATTTCCCCAATCCAGCTTCTTATACAGGTGAAGATGTTGTGGAGTTACAAGGGCATGGTAGCCCAGTAATCTTACACGCTTTATTGCAGCGTTGTTTTGATTTGGGAGCTGTGCCAGCCCAAGCAGGTGAATTTACACGTCGCGCTGTGGAACAAGGACGGATGGACTTATCACAAGCAGAAGCGGTGATTGCTTGTATTGATGCTGCGACTGAACGTGCAGGCAAGCAAGCTCAACGTCATTTATCGGGTGAATTTGGCAAGAAAATTGAAGCTTTGATGGATCATTTAACGGGTATTGTGGCACATGTCGAAGCCTGTTTAGATTTTCCTGAAGATGAAATTCCTGATTTATTTTTACAAAATTTACAACAACAAATTCAACAACAATTGCTTCAACCCATGCAGCAAATGTTAAAATCCTCAAGCTTTGGTGAACGTCTTTTTTCAGGTGTAAATATTGCCATTGTCGGTGCGCCCAATGTTGGTAAATCTAGTTTATTGAATGTCTTATCTGGGCATGATCGTGCGATTGTCAGTGATGTCGCTGGTACAACACGGGATGTTTTAGAAATTGATTTTGAAATTCAGGGTATTCCAGTGCGCTTGATTGATACAGCGGGCATGAGACCAACCCATGATAAAATTGAAGAAGAAGGTGTTCGCCGTGCTAAACAAGCGGCAAAGATGGCCGATGTTGTTATTTTTCTTGCGGATGCTTCGGATGCCAATTCATGGCAGTATGACAATCATTATGATGTAAAACTGATGAATAAGTCGGATTTACTTCAAGATATACCTCCTGAAATTGAAAATGAGCTGCTTATTAGCGCAACAACAGGACAAGGTATTGATGATTTCATGGCATATATGGCTGACTATTTAGGTGCATCGGATACCAGTGGCGAAGCTGTTTTTGTTACCAGTGAACGACATCGTCAAGCCATTCAAACATCGGAACAACTTATTTTAGAGGCACTTCCAATGTTATTATCTGAAGAACAATTGGATTTAGCAGCTTTATCGTTACGCCAAGCTTGGTCATCGTTGGGAGAAATTCTTGGTATTGGCGATGTTGAACATATTTTAGATCGTGTTTTTTCTGAATTTTGTATCGGTAAATAATCAAGGCTAAAACTTGTATGAAAGCGCTTTCATGTTCATAATGCCCATTCTAATTTTTTATTCATAGTAAAATAGGAGGGGATATGTCTCATAAACATCCAGTTATTTCTGTAACCGGTTCATCTGGTGCAGGTACAAGTACAGCCAAAGTAGCGTTGGAACATATTTTTCGTCGGGAAAATATCACACCAGCCGTTGTGGAAGGTGATTGCTTTCATAAATATGGTCGTATTGAATTTAAAGAAAAAGCAAAAGAATTTGCAGCAAAAGGTAAGCGTTTAAGCCACTTTTCCGATGAAGCCAACTTGTTTGATAAAATTGCTGAGTTATTTAAATCATACCAAGAAACAGGTGTGGGTAAAGCCCGTACGTATGTTCATGATGATGAAGAAGCGAAATTACATGGCGTTGAATCAGGTAAATTTACCGACTGGCATGATATTGGTGAAGGTTCAGATTTATTGTTTTATGAAGGACTGCATGGTGGGGTTGAAGAAGTGCGTCCATATACCGACTTGATGATGGGTATTGTACCCGTTGTGAACTTGGAATGGATTCAAAAAGTTCATCGTGATACTGAAATGCGTGGTTATTCAACTGAAGCAGTTGTCGATAATATTTTATCACGTATGCATGATTATGTTCATTTCATTACACCACAATTTTCACATACAGATATTAACTTCCAACGCGTGCCTTTGGTGGATACATCCAATCCATTTATTGCACGTGATGTTCCTACGCCTGATGAAAGCTTGATGGTGATTCGTATTCGTAAACCTGAACAATGGGGGGTTGATTTCCCTTGGTTATTATCCATGTTGAATGGTTCCTTTATGTCTCGCCGTAATACAATTGTTTTACCATCGTCTAAAATGTTATTGGCAATGGAACTGATTCTTGCTCCTATTGTTCAAGATTTAATGACAAAACGTAGAAAGGCATAAAGCTTAGGTTTATTGAAACGTTAAAAGGGAGGAGCTTAGCTTCTCCCTTTTTTATGCGTGATGATTAACGCACAGCAAAACTTAAGGCTTCACCCGGCTCATCTCCAAGTGTAAACACTGAATGCCAAACACAATGGTCTAAATCACGTTGTGGTAACAATAACAC
>JAUZQL010000248.1 GCA_030950975.1 Mariprofundaceae bacterium
GGGGCTATCGTTGAAACGGGAGATGATTGGATTCGTTGCGCTGCGCCCAAACGTTTAAAAGCTGTCGATATTAGTACCATGCCTCATCCAGGATTTCCCACTGATTTACAAGCTCAATTCATGGCTTTGATGTGTTTATCGGATGGCAGTAGCACGATTCGTGAAACCATTTTTGAAAATCGTTTTATGCATGTGCAAGAACTGGCGCGTATGGGTGCAAATATTCATTTGGATGGTCATGTGGCAGTGGTTCACGGTACATCTAGTATTTCTGGTGCAGAAGTGATGGCAACGGATTTAAGAGCATCGGCAAGTTTGGTGTTGGCAGGTTTAGCAGCTCAAGGTGAGACCCATATTTCACGTGTTTATCATATTGATCGTGGTTATGAGAGAATTGAAGAAAAGATGCGTAAAATCGGTGCGCATATCGAACGTTGTACGACCCGTGAATCTCGTATGCCACAGGTGGATCGTTTTCATGTCTGATATTTTAACCATTGCCTTGTCCAAAGGGCGTATTTTAGAACAAACCTTACCCTTATTGGCGTATGCCCACTTAACACCTTTGGAAGATGTGCAAACCACACGGAAATTAATGGTGGATGGGCCTATGATTCAAGGGGTTCAAGTACGTTTTTTAATTATTCGTGCAGCCGATGTATGTACGTATGTGGAACAAGGTGCTGCGGATATGGGTATTTCAGGGCGTGATTTACTTTTAGAACATCGCCCTTATGTCTACGAACCTTTGGATCTAAAAATCGGCTGTTGCCGTGTTTGTATTTGTGGCTTAAAAGATGCTGTCGAGCAAGGTGAGCCTCAATCTGGAAGTCGCATTCGGGTGGCAACCAAGTATGATCATTTGGCAGAAAACTATTATTTATCACAAGGCATTCAGGCTGAAATCATTCATCTCTATGGTGGTATGGAATTGGCTCCCTTGGTAGGCATGGCGGATCGTATTGTGGATATTGTGGAAACAGGTAGCACCTTAAAAGCGAATGGTTTGATTGAAGAAAAAACATTGTATGATATTTCGAGTCGTTTGGTTGTGAACCCTGCTAGTTCTGCAACCAAACGTACCTTGATTCATCCGATTGTTGAACAGTTGCGTGAAGCAATCGTACAACAATCAAAACCTGAGGAGACCATCAATGGCGAACATGACTCGAGTGGATGCCAATCAAGCTGACTTTCATGAAAAATTGGATGCCTTGCTTTGCCGTGAAACGGATACTGGATCGGATATTCAAGCACTGGTTGCAGATATTCTAATGCAGGTAAAATTGACGGGTGATCAAGCGTTATGTGAATTTACAGGCAAGTTTGATGCTTGGGATTGCACCCCTGAAAACATGGTTATTTCCCGTGAAGCGATGCACGCAGCATGGCAACGTGTTTCGGATGAAGATCGAGCCGCTTTACAATTAGCAGCGGATCGCATTCGTGCCTATCATGAACATCAAGTGCAAAAAGATTGGGATTATACCGATGATGTTGGTATGACTTTAGGGCAACGCATCACCCCTTTAGATAAAGTCGGTTTATATGTACCGGGTGGTAAAGCTGCCTACCCATCATCCGTATTGATGAATGCTGTACCTGCACATGTGGCTGGCGTTGAAACCATTGTGATGGTCGTACCGACACCTGCGGGTGAAATCAATGATTTGGTCTTGGCAGCAGCCTATATTTCAGGTGTGCAAGAAGGCTATGCCGTGGGTGGCGCACAAGCTGTTGCGGCTTTGGCTTATGGCACAGCGACCATTCCTGCGGTGGATAAAATTGTTGGGCCAGGTAATAAATTTGTAGCGGCTGCCAAACGCCAAGTGTTTGGTACATGTGGCATTGATATGATTGCAGGACCTTCTGAAATTGCCATGATTGTAGATAGTGGCAACCCTGAATGGTTAGGGGCTGATTTCTTATCCCAAGCAGAACATGATGAAGCGGCACAGAGTATTTTAATTTCAACGGATGCTCATTTATTGGATGATGTTGCAGAACATATTGAATGCCATTTACAAAGCTTGAAACGCAAAGATATTGCTCGCACGTCGGTGGAAACACATGGTGCATTGATTTTGGCAAACGATTTAGACCAAGCCGCAGCTATTGTAAATATCATTGCACCCGAACATTTGGAACTGGCTGTGGAAGATCCTGAAGCCTTGTTGCCAAGCATTCGTCATGCTGGTGCTATTTTTATGGGGCATTATGTGCCTGAAGCTTTGGGCGATTATGTGGCTGGTCCTAATCATGTGTTGCCAACCAATCGTACCGCGCGTTTTTCTAGCCCTTTGGGTGTGTATGATTTTCAAAAACGCAGCAGTGTGATTCGTGCAACTCCACAAGCAGTACAACACATTGGCAAAGCTGCCGCACATTTGGCACACCGTGAAGGTTTACAGGCACATGCCTTAACCTTGGAACTTCGTTTAAAGGATACATTATGATTCGTAAAGATATCCGAGCTTTAACCGCTTATCATGTCCCTGATGCTTCGGGCATGATTAAATTGGATGCGATGGAAAATCCATTTTCCTTACCCGAAGATTTGCAAGCAGCATGGTTAGAGACATGAAAACAGGTGGATATCAATCGTTATCCCGATGCCAATATGGAGGCATTGCGTGAAACGATTGCCCAACGTGAAGGCTTGCATGCTGAACAAGTATTATTGGGCAATGGTTCAGATGAAATTATTCAAATGTTATTGCTTGGCAATGAACCAGGGACATGTGTAACACCTGCGCCAACTTTTGTGATGTATAATCTCATCTCACACTGGGTAAAACGTTCTATGGCAACCGTGCCGTTGGGTAAAGATTTTTCATTGGATCCCAATACATTTTTACAAGTATGCGCCCGTGAAAAAGCTGTCATTGCCTTTTTAGCATGTCCGAATAACCCAACAGGCAATTTATGGCCACGCGATACTGTGGAAAAAATTATTCGAGAATTTCGTGGTTTAGTGGTGATTGATGAAGCGTATGCACCGTTTTCTGAATCGACTTACACGGATTTGATTGCGCCTGATGTCATGGTCTTACGCACATTTTCAAAATTGGGCTGGGCAGGTTTGCGTTTGGGTTATGTATTGGGCGATGCCAAGGTGATTGCAGATTTAAATAAAATACGTATGCCTTACAACATCAATAGTTTAACCCAAGCTTCTGCAAGGTTCTTTTTACAACATCGTGATGTGTTTGATCAGCAGGCACGCGATATTTGCCATGAACGCAGCCGCATGATGGCATCGTTGATGGGAATGGCTGATATTGAAGTTTTTCCATCTCAAGCTAATTTTATTTTATTGCGTGTGAAGGATGCTGATAGCGTCTTTGAAGCACTTAAAGAAAAAAATATTCTGATTAAAAACATGCATGCACAAGGTGGTCTGTTATCTGAATGTTTGCGTGTCACCATTGGCACAGCCGATGAAAATAACAGCTTTTTATCGGCATTACGGGAGGTTTTGGCATGAGTCGTATCGCCAGCATTGATCGCACCACCCATGAAACATCCATTCAATTAAGTCTGAATCTGGATGGTACAGGCAAAGCAGACTTGCATTCATCAATTCCTTTTTTGGATCATATGTTGGAACAAATTTCACGACATGGTTTGATTGATTTAAGTTTAAAAGCCAAAGGTGATCGTGGTATTGATGATCACCATACCGTAGAAGATATTGGTATTTGTTTGGGTGAAGCTTTGCATGAAGCTGTGGGTAATAAATCGGGCATTGTCCGTTATGGTCACAGTTATGTACCCTTAGATGAAGCACTATCGCGTGTTGTTCTTGATTTTTCAGGTCGCCCTGGTTTGGTCTATCACATTGATTTTCCGAAAGAAAAAGTGGGGAACTTTGATATTGATTTGTTCAAAGAGTTCTTTCAAGCGCTCAGTAATCATGCACGTATCACCATGCATATTGATTGTTTACGCGGTGCTAATAACCATCATATCATTGAAACAGTATTCAAAGCATTTGGTCGTGCTTTACGCATGGCACTTGAGCTTGATAGTCGCCAAACAGGTATTCCATCGACAAAAGGTACGTTGTAAATCATGACAAAACTGGCTTTGATTGATTATGGCATGGGAAACTTACACTCCGTGGCGAAGGCTTTGGAAAAATCAGGGGCTAGCGTGGATTTAGTCCAAGATGCGGCGGCACTTCAACATTATGACCGCATGGTTTTACCAGGCGTCGGTGCATTTAGAGATTGTATCTCAGCATTAAAAAAAACGGGTTTAGATGTTGCGATTGAACATCAAATCAGGCAAGGCATGCCTTTTCTAGGGATTTGTTTGGGTATGCAAGCCTTGATGAGTCAATCGTATGAATTTGCTTGTTATGATGGTCTGAACATAATTTCAGGCGACGTAAAACCTTTTCCAGAATCTCATCCCAAACGTGGTTTTAAACTTCCACATATGGGTTGGAATGATGTTGTTTTCTCTTCGGAACGTGATATTCACCCCGTGCTTGCACCCTTACAAGGTAAGCAAGTCTATTATGTCCACTCCCTTTATTGTGTACCTGAAAAACCTGAACATATATTGGCGGCATCCTCGTATGGTGATTATCCCTTTGCTTGTGCCATTGGTCGGGAGAATATCCTTGCGGTGCAATTCCATCCTGAAAAATCACAACAAGCAGGCTTGGCCATGTTAAAATCTTTTGTGGAATGGAAACCATGACATCTAAACTATTTGAATTAATTCCTGCGATTGACTTAAAAGGTGCTCACTGTGTACGCCTTAAACAAGGGCGGATGGATGATGCCACCGATTATGGTGATAATCCTGCTGAAATGGCGGCATATTGGCAGTCTTTGGGTGCGAAACGTCTACATGTCGTCGATTTGGATGGGGCGTTTGCGGGTGAACCTGCCAATCAACATGCTATTCGTAGTATTTGTGAAGTCATGAACATCCCTGTTCAGTTGGGCGGTGGCTTGCGTGATTTAAAGATGATTGAAGGTATGTTAAAACTGGGTGTTGAGCGGGTTATTTTAGGCTCGATTGCGATTTCAAATCCACAATTGGTAAGCGATGCCTGCCGTGAGTTTCCCAATCAAGTGTGTGTCGGTATTGATGCCAAAGGCGGTATGGTGGCAGTGCATGGTTGGGATGATGTAACGGATGTAAAAGCTGTCGATTTAGCCAAACGCTTCGAAAATGATGGCGTTTCGGCCATTATTTATACAGATATTGCCCGTGATGGCATGATGACAGGTCCGAACATTGAAGAAACCGTCAATCTGGCAAAAGCTGTATCCATTCCTGTGATTGTTTCAGGTGGCGTATCCAAGATGGATGATGTTACAGATTGTGCCAAGCATGTGGCTGATGGAATCTGTGGTGCAATTACAGGTCGTGCCATTTATGAAAAGAGCATTGATTTTTCTAAGGCAATGGAGCTTTTACGCTAATGTTATCCAAACGTATTATTCCTTGTCTTGATGTAGCACATGGTCGTGTCGTAAAAGGCGTTCAGTTTGTTGATATTATTGATGCTGGCGACCCTGTCGAAGCAGCTATTAAATATGATGAACAAGGCGCAGATGAGCTAACCTTTCTTGATATTCGCGCCAGTCATGAAAACCGAGATACGCTGTATCACATGGTAAGTGAAGTGGCGGAACATGTTTTTATGCCATTGACCGTGGGTGGTGGTGTCAAAGCCCTCAAAGATATTGAAGGGCTATTGCATGCAGGTGCAGATAAGATTTCGATCAATACCGCGGCGATTTTTAATCCTGACTTGGTGAAAGAAGCAGCAGAGCGTTTTGGTTCTTCGACCATTGTTGTGGCAGTTGATGCCAAACGTGTTGGCGATGCCTTGAATGGGCATTGGGAATGCTTCACGCATGGTGGTCGAAAACCAACAGGCTTGAATGCTGTAGAATGGGCGAAACGCATGTCTGATGATGGTGCAGGTGAGATTCTTTTAACCAGTATGGATGCCGATGGCACAAAACATGGCTATGATATTCCTTTGACACGCGCTGTATCCGAAGCTGTTTCTTCCAATGTCGTCGCATCTGGTGGTGTCGGCACACTTGAGCATTTGGCAGAAGGTTTGCGTGATGGAAAGGCAGATGCAGTCCTTGCAGCATCGATTTTCCACTTTGGTACATTTAGCATTGCAGAAAGTAAACAATATTTAGCTGCGCAAGGTATTCCAGTTCGTTTAACAGCTTGATATTCCCAGATACAATGGGGGAGGAAGTTTAAGGTATGAATATTCATGAATATCAAGCCAAAGAAATATTAAAATCGTTTGCAGTGTCAGTACCTCATGGCTCGCTGGCTCTAAGCTCGGATGAAGCCGTTCAATCAGCCAAAGCACTGGGTGGCTCACTTTGGGTGGTTAAAGCACAAATCCATGCAGGTGGACGTGGCAAAGCAGGTGGTGTGCGTGTTTGTCCATCACTGGCTGATGTAAAATCGGCCGCCGATGCCTTATTGGGTTCTGTCTTGGTAAGTAAACAAACAGGACTAGCAGGCAAAAAAGTCCATAAAATTTACATCGAAGAAGGGCTAGATATTGCCCAAGAGTTTTACCTTGCGTTGTTGGTAGATCGGGAATTGGAATGTATTTCCTTTATGGCAAGCCCTTCAGGTGGTATGGATATTGAAGAAGTCGCAGCCCATCAAGCTGAAAAAATTGCCACCTTCCCTATTCGGGATATTCAAACAGCAAACTTCGCAGATATGGCAGCATTTTTAGGTCTGCAAGATGAGCTTGTCGGAAAATTCGAGACATTAACAAAACGATTGTATCAAATGTTTGTCGCACAAGATGCTGCGATGTTGGAAATTAACCCTTTAGTTTTGACACGTTCAGGTGATTGAGTGCCACTGGATGCCAAATTGATAGCCGATGACAATGCTTTGTATCGTCAGCAAGCAATGGTGGCGATGCGTGATTTAGCTGAGGAAGATCCACGTGAGCTTGAAGCGGCACAGTT
>JAUZQL010000249.1 GCA_030950975.1 Mariprofundaceae bacterium
CTTTCACTTTGAATCAGCTGGAACTGGAGACTGGCATCTAGGTGGTCAAGCCGACCCTCGATCTTCAAGTGTTGCGAAGCAGCACGGTTTAGATTTAAGTCATCATTCAGCTCAACAAGTAAGCCATCAAAATATTCACCAGTGGGATTATTTAGTTGCGATGGACCATGATAATCGTCTCAATCTTTTAGCAATGGGTGCAAACAGTCATCAATTACTCATGATGCGTCAATTTGAACATGCAACAAGTGATATAAGCACTATTCAAGATGTACCAGACCCTTATTATGGTGGTGAACATGGCTTTGAAGATGTTTATGATATGCTAAACATCAATATTGAATCTTTATTGAATCATTTATTAGAAGAAAGAAAGCTTACGAATTCCAAATAACTCGGCGACCATCAAGATGAAATCCTTTTTCAACCAAACAACGTAAGGTTTCAGGGTATAATTCATATTCTTTTTGATGGATACGTTGGTGCAATGACTCAACCGTATCGTCATTCATGACAGGCACGACGGCTTGCGCTAAAATAGCACCTTCATCGACTTGTTCTGACACCAAATGAACAGTGCATCCAGAAAATTTCACCCCATAAGCTAAAGCATCAGCAACACCATCCGCTCCTGCAAAGGATGGCAATAATGCTGGATGTATATTGATCAAACGATGTTCAAAATGTGATACAAAAAGAGAAGATAAAATCCGCATATATCCCGCTAAAACAACCCAATGACACGTATGTTTTTGAATAACTTCAACACAAGCTTGGTCATAAGCTGAGCGATTCGGATATTTTTTAGGATCTATAAAAAGAACAGTATCTACACCTGCATCACGGGCAATCTGTAATGCAGGTGCATCTACCTTATTGGATATAACAACACGAACATCAACAGGACAGTGTCCTTTGTTAGCTGCTTCCAAAATAGCAGCTAAATTTGTTCCGCGCCCAGAGACCATGACCGCAATAGATTGGCGAGTCATTTTGATGTCTCTTATGAATAACTGTTATTCAGGAATTACGTTTTCAGCTTGTGGGCCTTTAGCACCTTGAGTAACATCCATGCTTACACGTTGGCCTTCTGCCAAAGTTTTGAAACCATCCATTTGAATAACGCTGTGATGTACAAAAACATCATCGCCGCCTTCTTGTTCAATGAAGCCAAAACCTTTAGTATCGTTGAACCATTTAACTGTACCTGAAACTGACATAAAAAAAACCTCTATACTCATAATCTTACAAACCTTCGGTTAACTTGCTTAACCTCTGGTCGGGCGGAATCATAGTCGATAAATTTATAAACAAAAGGATTTTTAATCAATTAATTGAACAGCCTCTTCTACAAGGGGATGAATATGTCCTATTTTATACACTGTTTCCCCTGATTTTTCTAAGACACGCATGGTTTTTTCAACTTCTGAAGCAGGTAAAATAACGACAAAACCAATACCCATATTGAACGTCCGATAAGCTTCATCACGGTCTACATTGGCAAAATTCAATAAATATTTAAAGACTGGCAACACTTCCCATGACTTCATATGCACCGTTGCAGCCAAACCTTCAGGTAAAACACGTTCAATATTATCAAACATTCCCCCGCCTGTAATATGCGAGTAACCATGCACTTCCACACCTGCTTTGATCAATGCTTTCACAGCAGGTACATACAAACGTGTTGGTGCTAGAACAGCATCGACAGCTTTACTACCATCTTCAAGGAGATCATGTTCTAAATCTGCTTCTCCAAGTTCCAAAAGCTTACGTACCATCGAAAAGCCATTCGAATGACAGCCATTGGATGCCAAGCCCAACATCACATCACCTTCTACAATCGTAGAACCATCAATGATATTCGCTCTATCGACCACTCCGACAGAAAAACCACCAATATCATAATGTCCATCACTATACATACCGGGCATTTCGGCTGTTTCACCACCGACCAAAGCACATTCACAAATACGACATGCTTCAGCAATGCCTTCAACAACGCCTGCAAGCGTTTCTCCATCCAACTTGCCTGACGCAAGATAGTCTAGGAAAAATAATGGCTCTGCTGCTTGCGCAGCCATATCATTCACACACATCGCCACCGCATCAATGCCTGCGACATGTGGTTTTTTATATGCTTGTAACAGCAATAATTTGGTTCCAACCCCATCCGTAGATGATACCAAAATCGGCTCTTTCATATGAGAGAAATTAGCGGCAAACAAACCACCAAAACCACCCAGCCCCCCTAGAACTTCGGAGCGAGTTGTTGAAGCCACTGCTTTTTTAATACGCCCAACAAAGGCGTTACCTGCATCAATATCTACACCGCAATCGGCATAGCTTATGGTTTGTTTTTGTTTAGACATCGAGATTCCGTACCTTTAAAGCATTATCTTGAATAAAATTACGACGCGGTTCTACCGCATCACCCATCAGCATGGAGAATGTTTCATCAGCATTCATCACATCCTCCAAGCACACTTGTAACATGCTACGATGGCTTGCATCCATCGTTGTTTCCCAAAGTTGTTCAGGATTCATTTCTCCCAAACCTTTATAACGCTGAATATTTAACCCTTTACGACCCTCTTTTACAATCATTTGCGTTAAATCATCATAATGTGGTGTTGCCCAACGCTTATCATCCTGCTCAACATAAGCATCTTCTTGCATGGTCGATTGAATCATCGTACACAATTTTTGTGATTCAATAAATTCTACCGTTTCCAATAGATTGGGATACAAGCGAGACACCATCATTCGACCATGATCCCGACGTTCAAATTGAACCCAATAATGACCTTGTTCAGTATCTTCATGAAGACTTATGCTTAATGTTTCATCTTCACGACTTGACGCTTTAAAAGCTTGCTTTAACACATCCAAACGATCATTCAAAACATCTTTTTTACGCATGGTTGATGCACTAATTTTACCCGTTTCAATCAACAGTTTTAGAATTTTCATATCCAAACGTTGCGCCAGACGTTGTTGCAAATATTGCAAACGATGAATACTACGAATAAACGTCATCAAGCGCTCACCTGACATCGGAGAAGCATCCTTGCTGGCATAAAAAGACTTTTCACCCACACCCAACTCAACCAAATAATCAAATAGTTCGTCATCTGAAGCGACATAACGTCCTTTTTTACCTTTAGCCACACGATATAACGGTGGTTGTGCAATATAAAGATGACCACGTTCAATCAATTCTGGCATTTGTCGATAAAAGAACGTCAGTAATAAGGTTAAAATATGTGAGCCATCCACATCTGCATCGGTCATGATGATGACTTTATGATAACGAAGCTTGGCAATATCAAAATCATCCTTACCAATACTTGTACCCAAGGCTGTAATCATTGTTCCAATTTCTTGGGAGCCCAACATTTTATCAAAACGTGCTTTTTCCACATTTAAAAT
>JAUZQL010000025.1 GCA_030950975.1 Mariprofundaceae bacterium
CAAGAAAATCTGAAAAACCTTCGATGAGCTGTTCTCGTTTGGAATTCAAAAGAGCCATAAAATTTAAGTGATGGCATAAAAGATAACATCTACATTCCAACGAACCTGGTGGTGTCTAGGGCTCAATTGAAGCCGAAGACCTGATGAGGGGGGAATGTGCGGATTCCATCAGGGCCAGAGATTAATGAAATCTCACCTAAAGGCCGGATATACCCGTAATACTTCAAAATGCGGATTCAAGCGTTTGAAAGTTGTCGTTAATCCAACTGTCTAATGTATCAGCAATGTTTGGAAGTGTTGATGCGAAAAATTCATCAATTTTTTCCCTGAATAGTTTTGCTGTTGCAAAATATTTGCCATTTCTGGCGTGTGTATTCATAACTTTCCATAATCGTTCGATTGGATTAAGGTTTGGGCTATAAGGGGGTAGATAATGTAATTCGATGTTTAATTTTTCTGCGGCTTCCTTCACGATTAAAGAGCGATGGTAGCCTGCTCCATCGAGTACAAGCTTGATGGTACTGCTGGCACTATATTGCAATCGAACCTTGTTCAAAAAATCAACAATACTTTCACCGTTAACCGTATCATATCGGTCTATAACCGTATCTTCTAAGTGTCCCAACCTGATAACACCAACAACATTTAAACGTGTTCGACTACCTGTCGTTTCAATCGATTTATCTACGCCCTTTCTTATCCAGCCTGACGTGATTTTTGTTGCCTGTGTGGGATGCACCGCATCCATAAACAGTATGACTTCATCGTCCTTAAGTGAGGTTTTTAATGTTTCATACTTTTCGATAAAATCAGCTTGCTTTTGAACATCAAACTTATGAGGTACACCTTTTGGCTTTTTATAGCTAAAGCGATGCTGATGTAACCACTTATTAATACCCGGTATGGAATATTCTATATTAAATGTGTCTTTAATATAGGCAATGATTTGATGTTGGTGTGAGTAAGTGTTGTCACATAAATGCGCTATAACACACTGCGTTTGCTCTTCATTTAAATGACTTGTTGAGCCGCCACTTTGAGGATTGAGTTTATCTTTATCTAAAAAATCATCAATAAAACGTTTGATGCTTTTTTCATGAATAAGCAGGGCTTCGGCTATTTTTGAGCGCTCCCAACCTTTGTCACGCAACAAAATGGCTTTTATTCGATCACACTCTTTTTGCTCACGACATTTTTTATGTCGCTCTTTAAGCATTATGATTTGTTTTGTTGTTAGATTGATTTCTCGCATGTGACTATCATGATCTTTTCAAATTTAAAATCAACCTTTTTGTGTGATTTAAAGACTATTTTGAAAGATCACGGGTATAAACAGTGATTATTTCGTGTAATCCTTAAGAGCTATATCCCTCAGGAGTATTTATTTAAGTCCAGTAAAAATAGCATAATTCAATTCCCAAACTTTTATAAATGGAAGAGAGCAATGTTAAAGACAATAATAAAAACAACATTATCAGCAGCCTTATTAGCCACTGCAATGACTAGTTTCGCTGGTAGTTTAAACGTAAGTAAAGAAGTAACGGTTAATGCGAGCCCTGACACAACATGGAAAATGATTGGTGATTTCAATCATCTTGATGTTTGGCATCCAGTTGTAGTTAGTAGCAAATTAACACATGGTAAAACTAATGATACGCGTTTATTAACATTAGGTAATGGCGCGACAATTACTGAAAAACAAGTCTCTCGTAATGCCGCTGAAAGAAGCTACACCTATGCAATCGTAGAGTCACCCTTGCCTGTTGCAGATTATGTGTCAACTATCTCCGTTTCACCGGCTGCTGATGGAAAATCTACAGTTACATGGAGCTCTAGTTTTGATGCCAATGGTGTCAGCGATGAGGATGCGGTTAATGCAATTACAGGCATTTACGATGCTGGGCTGAATAATTTAGATAAACACTTCAATAAATAAAAAATCAATAAACATTGGAGAAAACCCTAAGCCCTTACTATATCGGCTTAGGGTGCTGTCTGAAAACCAAGGT
>JAUZQL010000250.1 GCA_030950975.1 Mariprofundaceae bacterium
ATGGATCTACAACAAGCTTTAGGCAATCAGTGGCAGTTCAACTCAGCCGTTAATCACGTATCTGATCGTCAATTTCTTGCAGATTTTTCACAGGATAACACACTCACATCAACCGCCTATACACATAGTACAGCAGATATATCTTGGAGAAATCAACATGCAGATGCCCGCTTATCAGGTCAAATCCAACAAAACTTAACCCTTGCCAACGATCAAACGACGCTTCAAATCTTACCACGTCTTGAAAGTCACTATCAGTACAGTATTGGTGATACTCAACTTCATTTGGATCAACAAAGCACTCGGTTTTTTCGGCTATCAGGTATTCAAGGCACGCGTATCATGCTGCATCCGTGGTTAGCATTACCACTATCATGGCAATCACATGCGATTTCGACACGCATTCAAATGGGTCTACGTCAATTGCGTTATCAGCAACTACGCAACACCCCCGTTCAAGCACCGCAAAACATCGTTGACATGAGTATGATTAGCCGCATCGATTTTGAACGCATCAATGATGCGCATACATGGCGACATACTTTATCACCTACTATTCGTTATGATCTTGCCTACAGCCCACAACAAACGGGTTTGGTCAATTTTGATTCAGGTTTTGCCCAACTGACCATGAACAATTTGATGGCAGGCAATCGTTTTACAGGTATGGATCGCTTTGAACGCATGAATCGCATTAGTTTTTTATTGGAAAGCAGCCTACAACATAAAGACTCACCTGAAAGCACTGCGCATACCATCATCAACGGTAAAGTGGGCGTGGCTTACGATTTACTTCGCCAATATGTCGATAGCAATTTACAACATAGCCCTTTGCGACCGTTTTCAAATATATTGGCGGGTATCAAGATCAACCCTTTAGCAGGTCTGCAATTATCGGGCGAAGGTCAATTTAACCCTGTCGGAAGTTATTGGTCGACAGCTCAAGCCGCCTTATCACTGACGCATGCCCAAGGTCATCATCTTCATGTTCTTTGGCATCGTATTGACCGACGTTACAGCACTGCTTCTGAAACTGTTACATCCGATGCTTTATTGAGTTTGTCTTCCCGTTGGAATATGAATATAAACGCTCAATATGATGCGACATTAAAAAGAACCCAATCATCTTCATTGGCTTTGAATTATCAGCATCCGTGTTGGAATCTTAGCACTGAGGTGTATAGGACGTATCATACAGGTACAGCCAACACCATGAACACAGGCGTACGCTTCTTGCTCGGTTTTCGAGGGCTAGGTAGCCTCGGCGATTCTTAAGTTTACGACAAAAGCATTTATTTTTTCACCTTCATTTTTAACATTTATGGGAGATTCCATGCCACTGAATATTCGTTCAATGTGTTATTTACCGCTATTACTGCTCGCAATGACATTATCCTTACCTACGCAAAGCCACGCTGCTGATAGCCCTATCACATTCGATGCCATTGCTGCGAGCGTCAATGGAAAAGCAGTGACGTGTTACGATATACAAGAAGATATGAATATCATGCAGAAACAACTAAAAGAGCAAGGCAAACAAGATATTCCCTTAAAACGGCTTTACCAACGCGCCTTAGATGGTCAAATCAGCTGGAAACTTCAACAAGCTCAAGCGAGTAAACTTGGTATCCACGTTGCTCAAGATGAAATTGATAATGCCATTCAAAAAGTGGAAA
>JAUZQL010000251.1 GCA_030950975.1 Mariprofundaceae bacterium
GTGAGTTACTGTCTGATGCTGATAGCGCTGAGGGAGATGTTGCGAACCTGACTGATGACAATGAAACAACCGTCACGATAGATGATGTATCCAATGAATTGAACTTAGACGATATCTCGTTGGGTGATTTTGATTCAGGCAATAGTGATTTACTTTCTGATTCAAGTGATGAAGCGAGTGATTTAGGTGCTTCAACGCATGATGATGAGTTGAATAATCTTACTGAAAAAATGAGTGCTTTGGATGATTTGGATTTAAACGATGTGAAAAGTCCTGATTTAGATAGTTTTGATGATTTGAATCTTGATTTGGATGCCGTGGATCATAATGCTGATTTAGAAGAATTTACCAGTACAATCCAAGCAACGTTGAAAGAGCTTGGTGTTGATAATAATGATCTCGATGAAAGTAGTGAGCATTCGGAAGATGTTGATGCAGATGATTTAGATTTTGGTGAGCTGAATTTGGATGATTTTGAAACAGAACCTTCAAATACGAAGGATGACTTGAATGCTAATGTGGAGTTGGATAAACTTTTAAATGAGTTGGATAACTTCTCTACAAAATAATTTTTATGCGCATGGAGTGTCGAGAATATCTGGGAATAAATAGCTTACTGCTTATATTTTCAGCCTCTCATTTAAGATGGGATATTGGAGCACACGTTACTCCCGCGAAGTCGGGAGTCTATCTTCTGTACCACATGCAAGTGAATAGCGCAGCTAAAGCCGCACCCCCAGAGTAATGAACACACAGCACAACGTTCATCCCTGAAATCCGATTGAAAGATCATGGTATGCGTAACATCAGTTAACTAAAACTGGCTTGTTTTTCTTCAAGTTGTTCCCAAGTTTCATAGGCGGCTGTTAAGTCCTTTTCTAACTCACTGATTTTCTTTTGGTCAGCTTGATAGGATTCTGCTTGTTCTAAAAAATAATTAGGATCACAAAAACGTTGTTCAATGGCTTCTTTTTCTGTTTCCATTGCTTCGATGGTTTGTGGTAATTTTTCCAATAAATTTTGTTCTTTATAGGATAATTTATGCGTAACTTTATTCGGCTGGATGCTTTCTTTCACCTGTGTTGCTTTTGTGTCTAAACGCTTTGTACCTAAAGTCTTAGATTCAGTGCTTTGACGTTCCTTCCATGCTTGATAATCAGAATAACCACCTTCAATAGGAATGATGTTTCCATCGCCTTCAAAAGCTAAAATACGTGATGCGACACGATCCATAAAAGCACGGTCATGACTAACAACCAAAATGGTGCCTTTGTATTGAGTCAAGGCTTTTTCCAGTACAGCCAGCGTTCCGATATCCAAATCATTGGTGGGTTCATCCAAAATTAAAATATTAGCAGGTTCCAATAAGAGTTTAGCTAATAACAAACGCCCACGTTCACCACCCGATAAAGCTTGCACACGTGCATTGAGCCGTTCTTTATCAAAAAGAAAATCCTGCATATAACTCACAATATGACGGGGTTCATGTCCGCCAATTTGTACATATTGCCCACCATTAGGTGCTAAAACTTCTTTCAATTTAAGTGTGGGATCAAGATCACGCATTTGAGTGAGAAATGCAGGAGCAAGCCTTGCACCGTGTCGAATACGTCCTTTGTCAGCTACTAATGTCCCCAATAATATATTGAGTATCGTTGTTTTACCGATGCCGTTGGCACCGACTAAACCAATGCGTTCGCCTGCCATGATTTTATGACTAAAGGACTTTGCGATGGTGATTTTTTCGCCTGATGGACGGGTAAATTGATGGCTTACTTCGATGGCTTCCATCAATATTTTTCCCGATTTGATGCCACTGGCAACGCGCAAGGCGACATCGCCACCATGCAAACGACGTTCGGATCGCTGCTTACGCAATGTTTCTAAAGCCCGAACTCGTCCTTCATTGCGTGTACCTCGAGCAGGGATGCCACGTCGAATCCAACGTTCCTCATCGGCTAACACTTTATCAAACTTTCGATGTTGGTTGGCTTCAATGGCAAGAAGTTCTGCTTTTTTATCCAAATATTGGGCATACGAATAGGGAAAGTGAATGAGTTTACCACGATCTAATTCAATAATTTCTTCTGCTACGGCATCCAAGAAGTAACGATCATGGGTAATAAATAAGACCGCACCTGAAAAGTTAGCAACAAAATCCTCCAGCCATTCAATCGATGCAACATCCAAATGGTTGGTGGGTTCATCCAGCAGTAACACATCAGGATTTGTGACAATCGCACGTGCGAGTGCAACACGTCGCAACCAACCTCCAGATAATTCACCAACATCACGATCAGATTCTAAATTTAAGGTTGAAATCGCCATGTCGATACTGGCATGTAATTGCCATGCATTGTGATGTTCCAGTTCTGCTTGTAAATCACTAACCGACTGTAAAGCACGATCAGAAGGATCATGTTCTAAACCTTGTAACGCCACTTGATAGGCTTCCAATAATGCAGAGATATGCCCTAAACCTTCGGCGATAACATGAAATACAGTTTGTCCTGCATCAAAATGAGGATCTTGCGGTAAATAAGCGACTTTATGACCACTTCGCATATGAATGTTGCCACTATCGGAGTCTTCGATACCGGCCATTATTTTCAGCAAGGTAGATTTCCCTTCACCATTGCGACCGATGAGTCCAATGCGAACACCACGTCCAATCGATAGACTGACATCATCGAGTAAAATTTGTGAGCCAAAGGCTTTGTAGAGGTGGTTCAATTGCATGATAGGCATAGTTATAGGTCGCTGTTAAAAAAATCAGAAGTATTGTCGGGCGTGTTGCTTGGGAGGACGGGTTTATCCATTTCTTTCGGTGCTGTACCTTCACGAAAGGATTCTAAAAAAGGTTGAGTGGTGGTTGGGCTGGCAAGTTTACCATTTTTCCGATTAATCATGACCCATTCAATACCATCAGGCACAGAAAAGGCTTCTTTTTTACGATGTTGATGAAAATCTTGCATGGCAGCAATCCATGTGGGTAATGCGGCATGCGCACCTGTTTCACGTCTTCCCATTGGGCTTGGCGTATCACGACCTGTCCAAACCCCAGTGAGAACTTGCGGTGTGTAACCGATAAACCATGCATCGACTTGTTTGTTGGTTGTTCCTGTTTTACCTGCGGCAGGGCGATGAAGAATGCGAGCGCGTCGCCCTGTTCCTCGTTGAATCACGCCTTCAAGCATATTGGTGGCTAGAAAAGCACTTTGTGGATCAAGTATTTGTTTGGCAGGATGCATACCTTCCCCTGCGGATAACACTGGATCGACATGACAAATCAAACAGCGATGCCCAGCGACTTGGCGCAATAATGTATGTCCATTGTGATCTTGAACCTGTTGAATGCTGACAGGTTTCCAAAGTTTTCCCCCTGAAGCCAAAGGAATATAAGCTTCCGTAAGTTCTTGCGGTGAAACTTCTGTTGCGCCTAAGGCAATGGCTAATTGAGGGGGAAAATCATGACTAAAAGGGAAATCACGTAATTTATTGATGAAGGTGCGGATGCCAACATCTTGCAAGAGTTTGATAGCAGAGAGGTTACGTGAGTGTTCGAGGGCATCACGCAGTGTTACAGGACCTGCAAACTTGTTTTTATAATTTTCAGGTCGCCAGAAATTATCTGTGTTGCCACCACCAAACACAATCGGTGTATCCATGATGATGGATGCGGGGGTAAATCCATGTTCCATCGCTGTGGCATAAAGTAAGGGCTTAAATGCAGATCCGGGTTGACGTTTGGCTTCGGAGACACGATCAAAACCGCTGAATTTGAAGTTAAAACCACCCACACGCGCTAACACTGTGCCGCGTTTTAAGTCAATGGCATACAAGGCTGATTCGATAGAAGGTTGCTGACTCAGTTGAATGCCACCTTTTCCATCACCACGAACAACAATTTCATCCCCTGTTATCCAGTGGCGAGGGTGTTGATTCCCTGCTTGAGCTTTTTCCCAATGCCATTTGGGTTTGCTTAATAGCCATGTTTGTTGCAGGGCATCAATGGTCAAACTGCCATCGGCTTGCACTTCTTTTACCAATGCTGGAACAATTTGATCTTTTGCCAGTGGTAAGCTGATATGTTTCTCAGATTCTTTCCATTGCTGAAGAAGCTTTGCCCAATCTTGGCGTGGATGGTGTTTGGGTGTGCGATAAAACTGACGGTTTTCAACATCAAGCACACCGTTGCGAACATCTTGAATGGCTTTCTTTTCGGTGGCTTCATCATACGGTACAATAATCGTTAGCCCTTGTTGTCGTAGCGTTTTAAGCCCAAAACGGCTGACCAATTGGCGATAAATTTCATTCCCATAAGCACCAACCAAGTGGTTTTTAGGTAAAGGTGCGACATGTAGCTTTTCATGCTTGGCAATATCAACATCATGAGCAGAAGCAAGACCGCTCTTTTTCATTAAATACAAAACAAGGTTACGACGTTTAATCGCACGATTCATATTTAAATGAGGTGCATATTTTCCAGGAGCTTTGGGTAAACCTGCCAACATCGCACATTCAGATAAGGTCAATTCATCCAATGTTTTGCCAAAATAACGCCAAGCAGCGGATGCCACACCATACGAACCACGCCCTAAATAAATTTGATTCAGATAAAGATAAAGAATGTCATCTTTGCTAAAGGTTTGTTCAATACGGTAAGCAAGAATAATTTCTTTAATTTTACGAATATAGGTTTTTTCAGATGTGAGTAAAAAGTTTTTAGCGACTTGTTGGGTGATGGTTGAGCCACCTTGAACCTTATGACCTGCATGAATATTGGCTAAGGCAGCCGATGCAATGCGAGCAGGATTGATACCGGGGTGTTCGTAAAACTGTTGATCTTCTGCGGCTAAAAAGGCATGAATGAGTTGTTTGGGGATCTCGTTGAAAGGAGTCAAAAGTCGGTGCTCATCGGCATACTCTGCCAATAACTGCCCTTGTGTGTTAAACACACGTGAGGCAAGTTTGGGTTGATAATCGGATAATTTGGTGAGACTGGGAAGGTTGCTAGAAAAATAAACATAACCTATGGTGACGGCAATCACAGCAAACAGGGTGAGCGAGGTAAATATTTTAATCATGAGAAATAAGATACGCATAAAGCCCGACTCTAAGGTAAATGATTTGCAAGCTGCAAGTATGGTGTTGTGTGCGGACTTGAAAAAAGGTTTTACACTGATTGAGTTGATGGCGGTGATCGCCATTGCAGGGATTCTGGCAACGATTGCTGTACCAGCTTTTCAAGAGTGGATGACCCATAGTGCAGTCAATAATGCAACGGCAACTGTGGTATCCAAATTGAAACAGGCTCGCAATATCGCAGTGGCAGAAAATCGAAATATTACATTATCATTTGATTCAGTAGCGAATACATTTACCTATGATGTTTATGCTTATGCTCCGAAAGTTTCTGAAAAGATTGATTTAAAGCAATTCTCAAAAACATTAACTTTTCGCAAGAATCGTGCAGCTACATTGGTTTTTACAAGTTTAGGTACGATTCAAGGACAGGTAACAACGATGAAATTATTGAAAGGCAACTATTACCAATGTATTACAGTTAATTTAATTGGCAGGTCATATGTTTCGACAATGGCTTCAGCTTCTGCCACATGTCAGGGGCTTTAGATGCTAAAACAAGGGTTTACACTGGTTGAAATTCTTGTCGCCTTGGTGATTGTGTCGGTGGGCATGTTGGCATTGGGCTCTTTTTATACATCCATGATTAGCCAAGAAGGTATTGCACAAGAGCGAATTACAGCAGTTCATATGGCGGAACAATTGATTGAAGATTGGCAAGCCAACAATGTCATACCAACCCCCAACTGTTTGGTTGCAGGTGCGCCTCCTGCACTTGTTTTGGCAACTGCAACAAACAACTGCGTGCCTACGAAAGGCACGCCCATTGCGTACACAATTCTATTGAATGAGAGACCAGCGTTAGCACCACTGCCTGTGACTCACCCCAATAATCCAAGTTTAAATGTCGCAAATTCTTTGGGGGTTGGAATGTATTCGATGCTAACCTTATCGGATGTGAATAAAAATGTGATTGCCAATTCTCCACAGGTCAAGGTGCGTTCGGTGCAAGTGTCTTGGACTCATGATAAAACAAGAAGCGTTCAACTCACTCATATCACTCGGTATGTGCCATGAATCATTTAGACAAACAACAAGGTTTTACATTAATTGAATTACTAATTACGACTGCCATTGGTTTGGTCATTATGGCAGGTATGACATCTGTTTTTGTTTCCCAAACAAGAACAGCAAATATGTTGAAAAACAAAACCGAAGCGATGGGGGATTTATTTTTAGCCTCTCAAATCATGCAATCGGAGTTGCGTGGAGCGAAAGGAATATGTTGGAACGGATCGAATATTTTATCCTATCAACCCATTGACTCGAACGCTCCTTGTGCGGCTGGCGTGAATGCAGCAAATGGCTCCTTTGAATTTCGACCAGTGAATGCGACACACCCTACGCCTTATATTTGTTGGGCTCGTCCGAATAATGCTTCAGGCTGTCAAGAATTACTACGAGGCTTGCCTGCGGCAGGAGGTTTGGCTGTGGCGATTATCACTCCTGCGCCTGTCGTTCCTCCTTTACCTATCACTTATGTGGTTGATTTACAATCAAACTTTACAGGGCAAGCCAATCAAGCCCAAACGTTAGGTTTAACTTTCAAAGTGTGGGCAAGGAACTAAAAATATGAATCAACGTGTATTGCATACATCCGAGCAAGGTTTTATTTTGGCAACATCCTTGGTGATGTTGGTATTACTAACGATGTTATCCATTGCCACTTATTATGGTACAGTGATTTCTCAACAAACCAGTGAGACAGCACAATCCGCCACTCAAGCCTATTATTATGCTGAAACAGGTCTAAATTATGTGGCTTGGGCATTGAAAAATGATGCGGAATTGGATGCTTATGATCCCTCTGCAAGAAACAACCGTGATGGTACGGTCGCATTGAATGCCTTTGCGGTGGGTGATCGTCGAGAGTGGGAAGCAAATAAAGGCAATCCAAGTAATCAACAAAAAATTCAACAGGTTTTTAAGGGTGATGTCGCACCCTTTGTCGATGTGTATGGGCAATTGGGTTATTTTGATAATCGCTCATTTGATAAACGCCCCGTAGCTTTTCAAGCTATTAGTGCAGTTAGCAGCGATACCTACACCTTCGGCACAGTTGGATCGCCAGTGTTTCATGATATTTATACACAATTATCGGGTTATATTCGCTTGGATATTGATGCTTATGGGCAAATCACACCATCGTTTTCACCGTATGACCAACATGGCAACAATGCTCATCTTTGTAACGGACAAACAGTGGGTGATATTCCATGTAATGGTGCGATTGTTTGGCTAACCGCAGGCGATCCCTATACGGATCGTGTCTTGTATCCGATTGACCCTTATGTTGCAGCGCCGTTAAGTGATATCTATGGAAATTCATTGGCATTGAGTGCTGCGCAGCCAGCTCCTATTATCAGTGCTGCTTGTATGGCAGATATTCAAAGCTGTAACCTTACTAATCCACTGCCGGTAGCGCAGACTTGTCAAGCTGCGATTGGCAACTGTGTATCATTATCTGCTCCTGTATTAACAAGCGTTGATGTATATTCAGGTGCAATACAAAAACAAATGAAGGATCCTTATCCAGCATACTATCGAGGTTTACCATGTGATTTATCGTTATTTGTTTTGGATAAGAATCATATGGCGTGTGAACAGCCTACAGATCCAGCGACAGGTAAAGTTACGGGTGGAACAGGCACTTGGTTAGATGGTGGCAAGTATGGTTTAGTGGTCTATGCCATCGGGTTTTCAAGGGGCAAGGCAAGAAAAATGATTCGCATG
>JAUZQL010000252.1 GCA_030950975.1 Mariprofundaceae bacterium
TTCCTCGAATTGAATCGATTTGGCAATCAAGGTTTACGCCAAGAGATTGCGCAGTAAAAAGATACTGCATGCACCAAAGCAGCAACACCCCTGAATTCAGGAGCTTCATCTCTTTCTAACATGGACAACACAAATGACTGAGCAAACAATCGCAACGCACAACGGAAATTTTCATGCCGATGATGTTTTTAGCATCGCTGCATTGAGACTTATAAACCCTTCTTTTAAAGTGATTCGCACCCGTGATTTAGAGCTTATCGCCAAGGCAGATATTGCGCTTGATGTTGGTGGTGAATACGACCCAGATAAGAATCGTTTTGACCATCATCAACGTGGTGGTGCAGGCGAACGGGAAAACGGTATTCCTTATTCCTCGTTTGGGCTGATTTGGCAGAAGTATGGTTTAGAAATATGCCAAGGAAATCAAGATCTCGCCCATGCTGTTGATAAAGGCTTAGTATCCAATATTGATGCCGTTGATTGTGGTCATGTGGAAGGAGTTTCTACAGGTATTAGCCTTAGCCAAACGATTGGCATGTTTAATCCGACGTGGCAAGAAGAAAACAATTTTGATGCGTGTTTTGATGAAGCCGTTGAATTTGCATCACGGATTTTAACACGCTTTATTGCAGCCGCGAGTGGTGGCATTAATGCGAAAGCGATTGTGGCGAAAGCAATTGATGATGCAGAAGATCCAAGAGTGATTGTCTTAGAAAAATATATTCCTTGGAAAAGAACGGTTCACGCCTTATCTGAAGCTGCTTTGTATGTGGTTTATCCCTCTCAAACAGGTCAATGGCGAATTCAAACCGTTCCTGTTGAGATGGGTTCGTTTGAAAATAGAAAAGCACTGCCAAAAGCATGGGCTGGTTTATCAGGTCAAGAACTTCAAGCTGTAACAGGTATTGATGATGCAATGTTCTGCCATAACGGTTTGTTTATCGCAGGTGCAGAGTCTTTTGAAAGCACCATGAAAATGGCATCAATGGCACTTAATTACTGATGTTACGCATATCATAAAACATGACCGTAGCTGTTCAGATTGTCGCTTATTTTTCTGATTCCATCCATTCCTGAGCATCAACAATCACATGATAGCGTTCCAATGCTGTTTTCATCAGTAGCCCTGCAAATTGAGGTCGATCCATCAGCACTTTACAAAAATCGCTTTTATCCATGATATACAATGCACAATATGTTTTGGCACGCACCGTAGCACGGCGTTTTTTAGAGGTTAGCAAACTTAACTCACCAAATACTTGCCCACTTTCAAGTGTTACCGCCACACGACCATCAGGTTTGATGACATCAACAGTGCCTGTTTCTAGAATGAAAAACTCATGTCCTTCACTCCCATAAGTCACAATATCATCCCCTGCATTATAAACGACGGGTTTTAACATCATGGCAAAGGCTTGCAGCATGGTATCGCCACTACCTTTAAACATCGGCACTTTTTTCAAAGCTTGTTTGGGCGTGCGTGCTAACCAGCGTCGATGATCCGAACCCAATAAATCAAAGGCTGCTTTAGGTCCCCAAGAACCAAAAGGATAGTTCGGAAAATCAGTCGCTTTTTCTTGCTGCCATACTTCTTGAATCGGTTGCACAATGCGCCATGCTGTTTCCACCAAATCCGAGCGTGAGAATAAAGAGGCATCTCCATGCATACAATCATGCAACATGGTTTCATAACCTGTACCAGGGCGTGAGACAAACGCATCATCATATTCAAAATGCATATTCACTTTACGCATTTGCATCGCAGGACCAGGGCGTTTGGCAAGAAAACGTATTTCAATGCCTTCATTGGGTTGAATACGAAAAATAAGTTGATTTGCCTCTAATTGTGTGGCAGCTGGCGTACCTTCAAACGTAAATGAAGGTGCTTGACGAAATTGCACCATGATTTCAGTCGATTTGGTACGCAATGCTTTACCTGAACGCAAGAACACAGGCACGCCATGCCAACGCCAGTTATCAATGTGTAATTTCACTGCTGCAAATGTTTCAGTATTGGAATCAGGGTCAACCATAGGTTCTTGACGGTAAGCTTTAAAATCACTGCCATCATCAGCCTTACTTTCACCGTATTGCCCACGCACAGCATTCTCATGAACTTCATCATGTTTCATGATGCGCACAGCACTTAATAATTTATATTTTTCATTGCGAATCGCTTCAGCATCAAAGGATGTTGGCGGTTCCATACAGAGGTATGACATAATCTGAAATAGGTGATTCTGAATCATATCCCGAATCACACCTGCTTTATCATAATATCCACCACGCCATTCAACACCCACTTTTTCAGTCGCTGTAATTTGAATGTGATCAATATGGGTGCGATTCCAAAGCGGTTCAAACATGCCGTTAGCAAAGCGAAATGCTAACAAGTTTTGCACGGTCTCTTTGCCCAAATAATGGTCAATACGATAGACTTGGCTTTCTTTCCAAAAACTTAGAATTTCTCGATTAAGTGTTTTTGCTGATTCTAAATCCGAACCAAAAGGCTTTTCGACAATCATTCGTCGCCAACCATGTTCACTGTAATTCAAACCTACACTATCCAAACCCGTTGAAATCATACTAAATACGGAGGGTGGCGTTGCCATATAAAAAAGCACATTGCCCTCTGTATCATAACGCCCTTCTAAGGCCTGTAAAAATGATTGAAGCTGTTTAAATGCATGAGCATCATCAAATTTACCTTTTAGATAATGAATATCACGGCAAAACGCTTGCCAAGCTTCATCATCAAAATCATCTCGACGTGAAAATTCATGCACATCAGCACTCATTTTTTCACGAAACGTATCACTGGTAAAATCATCCATCGCCATGCCTAAAATAACAAATGGTTTGGGCAATAAGCCATCACAATACAAATTAAATAAGGATGGAATAAGCAAACGTTTGGTTAAATCACCCGATGCGCCAAACACAACTAAAATACATGGGTCAGGTTGGTTGCTTTGTAAATTAAGGGCTGATAAAAATTCTTGTGGAATATCATCTTCATTCGTATTTTTCATGGTGTGTATCCAGTGAAATCAAACATAAATTTGTAAAAAAATAGGTGGCTATTCAGTATTATGGTGACGATGCTGTTGGGGGTGCGGCTTTAGCCGCGCAGAATGTTAGTATCAAGGTGCGGCTAAGCCGCACTCCCAAAGCATGTCAAATTTAGAATCTAAGGACTACTGATCATGCATCTTTTTCATCCAAAGTGCGTAATATCAGTTATCAGTTATCAAAATTATTAAGCCAATTTAAGAACACTGTTTACTTGTTCAATAAAGTTTTGATAACGAAAAGGTTTACTCAGAATATTCAATGTTTGCCCTGAAAAACGATCTTTTAAATCATCAGGGTAGCCCGTTACAAATATCACACGATCTAATAATTCAGGACTCACATGAATCAGGCTATTATAAATTTCATCACCCGTCAGTTTAGGCAAACGCACATCCAGCAAAATAACTTGATACTGGCTACCGTTCGTACTTAATTCAAACAATCCTTGCACGGGGTCTGTCAGCATTTTTATTTCAGACTTAAAACCTTTACCCTCTAAAAAACGTGTTAGAAACACAGTCATGATACTTTGCACGGTATCTTCATCATCAATCGCTAACATTTTAATTACTTCAGACATACAATTGCTTCCCCCACATAAATAGTGAATGGCCTATTCTGCTATCTTTTCAGGGCTTTTGGCAAGCCGTA